>JBDTTZ010000272.1:0-25092 GCA_040008015.1 Gemmatimonadota bacterium | reverse complement strand
GCCCGGATGACTCGGCCCCTGGAGCCGGAGGCGCCGGCCTATATGAAGGAATACGTGGACTGGGGCGCCGGTCCCCGAGCATCGCAGTATCTGGTGCTGGGCGCCAAGGCGCGCGCGGCACTCGCCGGACGGCCGATGGCCGACCTGGACGACGTGCGGAGCGTGGCGCAGCAGGTGCTGCGGCACCGGGTGGTCACCAACTTCGCGGCGGAAGCGGCGGAGCGGAGCAGCGAGAGCCTGATTACCGAGCTGCTGGGCTCCAAGGAATGGGCCAGGTAGTATCCGCCATCTGGCGCGGCCCGGCCAGGGCCATCAGGTCCGCTGAAATATGACGTCCACGGTGGCCGGATCATCGGTTCCGTCACCGTCGAAATCGTATTCCGCTCCAGTGGTGATGTGAATCGTGAGCTTGTTGCCGTTGAGCGTAAAGGTGCCGGAGATCGGGTCACTGCTGTCCAGGGTGATCTTGTCACCGTTCAGGATTACGGTGCCGGTTGTGACGTCATCGGGGTCGCCGGGCGAGTGGACCGTGATGCTGTAGTCGCCGCCGCTGGCAATGTTCAGGTCAAAGGTGATCCCAGCCTGGATGGCGTCAAACTGGTCCGACGGGTTGGCCACGGACACGAACACCAGCTTGGTGGCGGTATAGTCGCCGACCAGGTCCATGAGGCCGACCTTGTTCTCATCGCTGGTGCAGCCGGGGAGGATGCCCGTCAGGGCTGCCAGGAAACCGACAAGTCTGAGTTGGCGCGTCATGAGGTACCTCCGGAGAAAACTGACACGGATCATGGGGCGGGAGCACTGCCTCTGATTATCACCTTCTCCGGTCGGTGTCAAGCGAAATTCCCTCGACGGCTCGAGCAAGCGCGATGCCACGGCGAACCCACCCGGAGATCCCGTTGAACACGAAGGCGACGGTGCCGGACTTGATCTGTCCTTCCTCGTCCTCCACGAGTTGAATGTGCAGCGGTGGCCCCTCCCGGTGCGGAGTGAGCGAGCCCTTCAGTTCCACCCACACTTCGCCGCCCCGCTTTACCCGCCTCAAAGCCATCACCTCGCCGCTGGTGCGATTCTTCAGAATCAGGGTCGGACCCTCGCGATCGGCCATCACGTTCTCCCGTCCTGGATGGTGTAGCGGCAAAGGCAGTACTGGAAAGCCTGGTGCGCCCCGCCGGGCGTCACGTGATCCTCCCGGGTACTGCTCAGGAGGCGAAAGTCCGGGCCGAACTGACGGTGCAACGCCTCCGAAGAGTAGCGCACGATCTCCAGTCCGCTACACCGGGTTGGTCCATCCTCGGCAAAGGTGGCGACCAGCACATGGGCACCGGGCCGGATCAAGCGGCGGATCTGGTCGATGTACCGCCGACGGTCACCCGGATCGGTGAGGAAATGAAAGACGGCGCGATCATGCCAGGCATCGAACGTCTCCTGGGGCAGGCCGAGCGACAGGATGTCGCCCTCCAGCCAGGTAACCAGGGATGCCTCGGCGCCCAGCCGCTGCCGGGCCTGGGCGAGGGCGGCGGCTGAAAGATCCAGGACGCTGACTGATCGGTAGCCTGCCGCGAGGAGACCGTCGACCAGGGTCGAGGCGCCGCCGCCAACGTCAAGGATGCACGCGGCGCGGTTGGGTACGGCCTGCGTCAGGAGTTCCAGAGAAAGCCGGGGTGCCGACTGATACCAGCTCACCTCGCTCGACTTCCTGGAATTGTAGATGGATTCCCAGTGCTGCTTGCGATCCATACCTGCTCCGAGGCTCAGGCCACGTCCCGCCGTGCGCAGATCAAAACTTCCCAGACCAGGGTCGATCGGGAGCATCGCACCTCGAACCCGGCGGCCGCTACCAGCGCCCGGATCGCGGCCACTGGATGCACGAAGGTCCGAAACCGATCCCCAGCACGCCGACGCTGGGCATTCTTCCACCAGGTGTGGCTCCGCACATACCACCGATCGTGGGGATAGCTCAGCGCGAAGTACCGCCTGGCCTTCGCCGTCGAGACGTTGAGGAGCGCCGCGAACTCGGGATAGCAACACACCACGCGATCCAGGGCCACCAGGTCAGCCGCCGCGAGTTCGGCGGTCATACCCACGGCATCTCCATGCAGGAAGGACACTCGGCCCTGGTGGCCTCGACGCGCGGTTTCCTCCTTTGCCACCTCAACAAACGCGCCGGCCGCTTCGAGGTGAACAGCCTGACCCGCACCGCGCTGGAGCAGCTCGTGGTGCAGAACCCCAACGCCGGCCCCGATGTCGAGCATGGTTTCGGGCCGGAGATCGAGCTCGCGGAGGCTCTGCAGGATCACCCGGGCAGTGCCGGTTGGTCCCCGGCGCCGATAGGTGGCCAGGTCCTGCCGGGCGCGAGCCGGCGTGAAGTGGTGATCGGTGGCTTCACAAAGACAGCCGCTCATCTTTGCTGCTCCGCGGTCTGCGACCCTCGAAGCGGATGCTCCCGGAAGAACGCCCACATCTCGCTCGTGGCGTCAATGCTGTTGCTGGTGCGCCCGACAAACCATTCCGGCAGCGGCGTGCCGCCGGGCCAGGTGTGGCCTCCTCCCTCAATGCTGTAGAGCACCACGGCCGCATCGTCCGCGCAGTCCCTGTAGGTGCGACTGGTGACATCCGCCGCCACCGCCGAATCAGTGGGGTTCGGCGCGCAGCGGTTTCTTCGGGCCCAATCCGCCGTCCAAACCCGAACCGCAGGAAACGCCACGCGAATGGCCGGATCAGGTGATGGGCCTCCGTTATAGGGAACCTGCCTGTCGGCCGTCCCATGAAACGCGATCATCGGAACCGCCCGGCGGTCCGGGCACCAGTTGAAGGGCAGGAATTGCGCAGCCCCTACCATCCCGACCGCCGCGATTCGATCGGATAGGGTGCAGGAAAGGACGAACGCCATGCCGCCGCCATTGGAAAGCCCGTTGGCATAGATCCGCGCCGGATCGATGTTGTAGCTGGCCTCCAGGGTGTCGATCAACTCAGCAATGAACTTGATGTCCTTCATCGAACCGGGAACGCTGTCCATGTGCCAGACCCGGGGCCCGCTGCCTTCCGCTCCCGAGGGGTAGACGACGATGAAGCCGTGGGCGTCGGCCACCAGGTTCCACTGGCTGGTTTCCTTCTGGGCGGCGCCCCACATCGCCGCGCCGTGCAGGCTGATGACGAGCGGCGTCGGCTTCGCGCGGTCGTAACTCCTCGGCACATAGAGCAGGTACTCCCGCTTCCGTCCCGAGGACACGAAAGCACCGTTGCTGCGATTCCGGACCTGAAACGACACCGCCTCGGTCAGGGCCAGCACGACCGGCAGGCCCAGGAGGGCCAGGACCGAGCCGAGGACCAGCTTGCGGCTCTTCATGGTCACCGATGCCGGTTCCACGCCAGCGCCAGCGGTGCCGCGGACAGGCGTGCCAGGGGGACGGCCAGGATCGCGATGAGCATGAGCACGTAGCGCGGGAAGAACGGGCTGGAGAAGAACCACGCGAACAGACCGTACAGCGTGAGCACTGAGACACACCACCAGACCGCACCCGTCACCAGCGCACGGTCGCTCAGCAGGTGGGTGTGATAGAGGCGGGTGACGATCCAGGCGGCGGCGGCCATCTTGACGCCGACCAGCAGAGCGAGCATCGAGGGCAACGCGTCCCACAACCCGCCCTGCACCTCCCGGTGCTCGATGATCCACTGGGCAATCGGACCGATAAGGAAAAGCAAGGCCAGGGTGCCAAACACGCTCCCCTTGATGAGCCATTCACGGCCGGTCAGACCGATGTAGAGACTCTGCACCAGCTGTTTCCAGGTCGACGCGATCAATCCCGCGAACAGCAGCAGCACGATCACCGCCACGCGCGGGGTTCCAATGGCTTCGCTGAGCCGACGGGCTCGTTCGACCACCACCGGCGCGGTGCCCGATATCATGAGCCCGAGCGGGATGGCGACAACAACCAGCAGCCACGCGGCCAGGGTGCTCCACAGCGTCGCCTTCAACTTGGCGGCCACGAGGGCCGCGGTGGTCAATGGCCGCGCGGCAATGAACGGCGGCACTCCGTGGGAATCGCTCCCATGAGGGTTCGACCTCCGCACCGTGGCGGCGCCGAACGTGGCCATGAAGACTGGAGTGAGCAACACGCCGAGCAGGATGAGGAAGACGAGTTCCGGGAAGCCGCCGGTGACAAAGAGCAGGGCCAGTTCGAAGGGCAGCAGAATGGCGACCCACCCCGGCAGCGAGCGGCCCAGCTGCCGCCACTCGAACCATGCCTGGGCCCGGGCGGGCGAAGGAAAGCGGTCTCGGCGAGCCGGCGGGCCATCCGCGATCCGGCGACGCCGGGCGAGTCGTCCTCGCCAATCGGGCACGTCGCCCCGGCGGGCACGAGCGACGGCGGCGCGGGCGACGAGGTAGGCGAGGGGAACCTGCGGCGCCAGGATGGCGACCATCATGGATTCCGGAGCCCGGAACTGGATCGCCAGGAGAACGACCGCGTCCATGGTCGCCAGACCCAGCACCGCGACGATCACCCGCAGTCCCGGCAACGGGTAGGGCATCCAGGTCAGCGCCTGGGTCCAGGCCAGCAATGCCGCGGCCAGCAGCGCCGGCCACACCGAGGGTACGACGATTCCGGACGGCCACACGGCGAGCAGCCTCGTCGCCAGCCACAAGAGCACCATGGCCCCCGAGCCATACAGCATCGGCCACCCGGCGAGCGCGGCGTTCGTCACCGGCAGGGTGAACATTCGGGCGGGATAGATCGACTGGCGCGCGGCCAGGTCGCCGGCCAGGCCGAAGCTGAACACCGCCACGAAATACAGGAACGTCACCGTCAGCGGCACCACCACCACGAACGCAAAACTCCAGGAGTCGTCGAAGTTGACCCGCGGCACCGCCTCGAAGATCCCAGGCCTGATCACCGCCAGGACGAGCAGGTAGCCGGCGAGGGCGATCAGTCCCCAGTGATGCCGTTGCCGGAATTCCCAGGCGATGGCGGCCGCGGGCGAGCGCATCTCTATGCGTCCGGTCCCGGCGCCGCCGTCCCGACATGGGCGACGAACACCTCGCTCAGGGAGGCGCCGCCGTGCGATTCCCGGATGGCCTCGAGCGGCGCGCTCAGGACGATGGCGCCGTGGCTGATCAGGGTGACGTGATCGGCGACCTGCTCCACCTCCTCCAGCAGGTGCGACGAGAAGAGCACGGTGCGGCCTTCATGGGCGATGGTGCGAATGACGGCGCCCAGGATGTCGCGACGCACAATGGGATCGAGGCCGGACGACGGCTCATCCAGCACCAGCAGTTCGGGCCGATGGGCCAGCGCGACGAGCAGCCCCAGCCGCGCCTTCTGTCCCTTGGAGAGGGTCCTGACTTTGGCCGCGGGGTCGAGGGCGAACGCTTGCAGCAGCTCCTCCGCGTACCCGTCGTCCCAGGCGGAATAGAACGCGCGCGAGTAACGAATGAGTTCGTCCACCCGCATCCAGCCTGGGAGGTCGTTCTCCTCGGAGAGATAGCCGATGCGGGAGAGGACGGCGACGGGATCGGCGACGGGATCGAGGCCGAAGACGCGCACCGAGCCGCTTTCCGCCCGCAGCAGGCCCAGGATGTGTTTGATGAGCGTGGTCTTCCCCGCTCCGTTGGCGCCGACGAGCCCGTACACCGCCCCACGCGGCAGGGACAAGCTCACCGAGGCCAGGGCCGTCGTGGCACCGAAGCGGCGCGTCAGCTCCGTCACGCTGATGACCGCTTCACTCAATGTCATGATCTTGAGTCCACCATTCATCCAATCACTAATCCTCCAATCCTCAATCCTAGATCACATCCGTGATCGCACTCGGCACGGCGAGTTCACTTCCGATGTCATTTGCCTTTCAGGCCATCTCGCCAGGCGATGACCTCGAGTTCGCCGCGGACGGCTTCTTCGACCGGGATGACGGGGTGCACCTCGAACACGAACGCAGGGAGCATCGAACAGAATTTGTGAATGGTCACCAGATCGTCGCATTCCATCAGCATGTGCCCGCCCCACTCGCCGACTCGGATCACAAAGAAGTCGATTTTGAAATTGCCCGGCGCCTTCCATTGGCCGAAGACTTCGAGAATTCGCTTCTGGGCATTCTCGTATTCCATAGGCGAACCCTGGGGGCGTTCGAACCAGCTGATCACGTATTTCATTGTCATCCTTTCCGAAAGAGGCGAAATCCCTGGACGATTGCTGTTGGGACGAGCCAACGGTGGCGCCGAACTCCTGGTATCTCAGCGTACAACCATGTCTTGCCCGCTCATAGTATGCAGTAAATTCCTCACGCGCCAGTTCCTATCCGCGAATCGCCCCCCACCCTTTCCGGATTCGCCCTAAGCGGACCGGTTCGAAGACCCATGAACGGCAACCGTTCCATCGATCCACCCATCCAAGCCTGTGTTCTCGGGTTTTCCGAAGCTTCAACCCCGGTGCTTCCAATGCCTTCGGACATCCACATTCCGGAGATTCTTCATGCGACTGTCGCACGCGGTTCGAATTATCCTGCTCCTGGGATGGTATCCTGCTTTGGCGAGTGGTCAGAGCATTACCACGCTCACTCCGCATAGCCGCTTCGATACCACGATCGCTCCCGGGTCCATCCATCAATACGCCTTCCAGCTGGAGTCCCGTCACTCGGTGAATATCGTGGTCACCCAGCGCGGCGTGGACCTGGTGGTCGAGGTCGTCGATCCCCGCGACTCCGTCATCCAGCTGGTAGATAGTCCCAATGGCCGCGCTGGACCGGAGCCGGTGGAGCTGATTGCGGCGCGGTCGGGACGCTACCTGCTGCGGGTGAGACCATACGATGGTCGCGAGCCCGCGGGCCGGTACACGCTCGAGGTTACCGGCTGGCGGGATGCCCGCGGCACTCGCGAGGTCCTGGCGCAACGAACCCGGGCCCGGGACTCGGCCGCCGCGTGGCTTCGGCCCCGAAGCGCTCCGCTGCCACCGCTCACGCTGACAGCGACTATCACCGCACTGCCGCCGTTGGACTCGCTTGCCACTCGAGTCCGCGTCATCGGAATCGGCGAGGCCACTCACGGCAGCCGAGAGTTCGGTGATGTGCGGCTCATGCTTACCCGGTACCTGGTTGAGCGCCATGGCTACCGGCTGGTGGCCATCGAAGCGAGCGCCACCCGCCTGGCTCGGCTGGATCGCTACGCCCGGGGGGAGATCCCCGGCGACGAGTCGATTGCCCGGATACTGGAGTCGGGATGGATCGGCCGGCGGCCGCTGCGTGAGCTGGTGCATTGGCTCCGCCAGTGGAACTCGACGCACGCCTCCGACCCGGTGCGCCTGGTCGGGCTGGACCCGCAGGATGCCGAGCTGGCTCGAGTCGACCTCCGGGCGTTTCTCTCTCGCGCCTATCCCGAAGCGATGGACAGCTTCGGCCCGGTCGAGCACGAGCTGGCCGTCGCCGACTCCCAGACCTGGGTGTTCGGGGACAGCCGGGTGAATGGCAACGCTCGCCGGTTCCTGGAAACCGTGGTGGCCCATGCGACCAACGATGCCCCGCTTCTCGCTCGGGTCCTCGACTCCGCCCAGGTGAGGGACGGCCTCGAGGCGGCGAAGCAGCTGCTCCAGTTTGCCGACTTCAACTCCAATTCCTCGGATCCCTGGGTGCGCTCCCGGGACTGGGTCATGGCGACGAACCTGCTCGCCGCCATGGCGCCGATTGTCGGGACCCGGGCGGTGTACTGGGCCCACAACGCTCATGTCGCTGCGCCCACCGACCGGGCGCCCGGTGGGCAGCCCATGGGAAGCTGGCTTCGAGCGGCGCTGGGCTGTGGCTATGGCGCGCTGGCAGTGACCTTCGATGAAGGAGGGTTTGTCGCGCAAATCCCCAACGACCAGGAAGATGACCTCGCCGTAAGCAGTCTCCCTCGAGCCCCGGAAGAGACGATCGAAGGAGTACTCCGGACAAGCTCGAAGGGTCTGACGATCTCGAGCTGGGCGTGTGAACAGCGAGCGGCGGGGGCGCCGGCCTGGCTTCAGTCACCGCAGAGAATGCATTGGGTGGGTGCGCTGTTTCGCCCGGGCACCGACCCGGCGACAGCCTTTCGAGCCTTTCGATTGCTGAATGACTTCGATGGGGTGGTCTTTGTCCCTCGCGTGACGGCGGACGAATTGCCGACCGACCGGCCGCTTATCCCCGCGCGGCGCGCCGAGCCTTGATGGTGCCGAGGTCCTTCGCGAGCAACTCTTTCGGTGCCTGGGAACGCCACGCCTCCGTAATGATCGGCCGGAGCTCCCGCGCGGTCACCGCGGCCAACCGAACCAGGACGGCGGGAAATCCATTGTAGTGCGGCTCGGTGAAGAACTTCTCCGAGTCCAGGCCGAGCAGGAATTCCTTGTCGTCCAGGCTGGCGGTCCTGATGGCAACGACCTTGGGCTGGGGCACCCGCGGTTTTTTGGGATTGATCCGCTCCATCCAGACCCAGACGAACCCCTTCTGCTTGCCCTTATTGCGCACCGAGAAGGCGAAGTGGTTCGCGGCCTCCTCGGTCTCCGGCAACGACAGCGCAATGCGACGAACATCGGCCCGGGTTGCCATTACAGCACCTGGCTATTGCTCACGCTGGACGATTGATCGCCATCGGGTGGCTTCGGCGGGTAAATCCCCAGCTCGGAGTAAGGTCCTCGTACATCACGAAAGGCGTCCCCGGAGCCAAAGGATCGTAAGGAGCATCATCGGGTTACGATAGCAGGATGTTCCCGCATGCCGGATCAGACGTGATCGACCGCTTTGCTGATGCCCTTCATGCGGGCGCAGTTGGCGCAGCAATAGAACTTCCGGTCTGCCTGGATCCCATGGCCGATAATCTTGCAGCCGCAATGGTCGCACACCGGGGCAAGCTTGTGGATTGCGCACTCGAAGCTGTCGAACACGTGGCGCACACCGGCCATGTTGATCTCGAAGGACTGCTCGTAGTCGTTACCGCACACTTCACAGATGGCCATGGTGGACTCCGCAAGAGGAACGCCTCAGCCTGAGGCAAAGTACCGGATTCAGTATGCAGCACAATCGGCCCCGCAGCTAGACCTATGCGCTGAAGGTAACCAGATTCATCCATCTGCCACCATCGATCTGCTCAATCAATGTGACCTCGCGGAAGGCCGCGGTGAAGGGCACCCACCGACTGCGAATCTCATCGAACATCGCATCGGAGCACGTACCGTTGCGCGGATGAATCAGCGTGAGGTGCGGGTGCTGCTTTCGCGCAGCACTAACGGGACCGAGCAAGGCGTGCCGCAATCTGTCAAAGGACCCATCGGAGCTGGTCGCCGGGAGATAGACCAGGTTGCCGTCGCGGATTGGTGTCTCAAAAGCCAATGTCACGTTGATTACACCAACTCGCGCCAGCCGAAGAGAGAGAGCCTCCCAATCTGCCACGTCTTCATCCCGGCAGAGCGTGACATGCGCGCGAATGAGCCCGAACTGGACCGGATTGAAGCGGGAGCGAAGCAATTCCACGATCTCCGTGTGAGGAGGCGTCAGGTACAGGGTCGCCTGGCGGCGGGTCACGAGATCCGCTTGCGGTACGCGTGCTGGGTCTTGGCCCGGACAAAGCCCAGGCGTTCGTAAAAGGGATGGGACTCGGCCCGGGTGACGTTGCTGCGGACCGATACCTGGTCGAGACCTCGACTGGCCGCCCACTCCTCCACCGCGGTGACCAGTTGGCGGCCGATTCCCTGGCCGCGATGCCGCGGGTCCACAACGAGACCGAGGATCTCGCAGCGGGACCCGGCCTCCAGCAGCTCCTGCTCGGAGCCGTGGAGCCATCCGACCACCTTTCCAGAGGGGAGGATCGCCACGAGGATGGTGTTCTCGGCGCGCTGCAGTAACCGGAGGAGCCGATCGGCCATGGCGCCTTCTCTGACCGGATAGCCGAGTACCTCGCTGAGTTCAGCAAGTCGGGGCGCATCTGCCAGCGTGGCGGACCGGATGGTAGAAATGAAGAATCACCCCCGATAGGTCGTTACGTCGATACTCACCAATGACCACGCAAGCATCTGCATCGAGCGCGCGCACGAAAGCGTTTGGTCCTGAGCAGCCAGGCGAGAGAGAGCCCCGCAACGACGAGCCAGAGCGAGAACGTGAATCCCACGAGTGCAGCCGCGACAAATACTGCGATCGGGATGATCTCCAGCGCCAGCGCATGGACCGAGCCTCCCATCACGGCGACGAGGGCGTAGTACGACGCAATGACGATCGTGATCGTGGGATGGAAAGCACAATCGCGATCCAGATTCGTGGACAGCCTCTGCCGGGTCGAGCGGCTATTGAACCCGGAAGACAGCGAACATGCCCAGGCGGGAGTGTTGCGGCGCTCCCGCGCTGTCCTGGAACTCACAATTGAGTCCATACACCGTGCCGGAACGGAGATCGTCGAGGATCCGTTGTCGCACCGTATCGCCGGCGGCACCCACCAGGATACCGCCCTGCATCTCCGCGGCGTCATCCGGAATATTGCCGCTGGCCAGTATCCGCCGCGCCGAATCCGGGGAGATGCCGGTGGCGAACCGGAACAGTTGCACCTCGTGGGTGACGGTTCCCTGGTTGATGAGGCGGAAAGCAGTGAGCCCGGGTGGGAGGGTCTCCGGCACCGTAAAGGCGTAGTTGCGAGCAATGATCTCGACCCGCGCGTATGGATCTCCTGTTCCACATGCGGCACCTGCCATCGCAGCCAGGGCGATTCCTCCCACCAGGGTCCGCATCACCCGCCCTCCAGATCGTGCGTCATTGATCGTCTCCGTGGACCCACTGGTCCGGGTCTGCCGCCTTGATGAGCTTGCGTATCCGGCTCAAGGCCTCTCCGCCAGTCCCCGAGTCCGGCGATTCTGCAGGCCGGTTGGCCTCGAAGCGACCGCTTACGGGCGCTGACTGGGCTCAGGGCAGCGGCATCGCTCGTAAAGCTTATCGCCGATACGTACCACTCCCCATCGATCTTTGACCGTGTGCTCGAGCGGCAATCCACGCTTACAGTATGTCAGCCCTCGGGCCGGGATGTCGGCGCGGGTTGGCAGAACGGCTACGGCGTGTAGGTGTACTGGCTCTGCCGCTTGCTGAACTTCGACTGACCGAACGCGTGCACCGCATTGTAGTAGTTCGCGGCCTTCGTGTAACACTTGCTCTGCTCGTTCTTGTAGACCGGATGCAGCAGCAGGTATCCCGCCGTCTCCGGGGGATAGGCCTTGCCGCAGACGGCGCGCAATGCGGCATAGAAATCACTGTCGCAGGTCGCCCGGGAGCTGCCGACGGTCTGATAACAGATGTCGTGCTTGTTACAGGGCAATCCCGAAACGGAGGTCTGGCCGTGAACCAGGTACTCGCCTGGGGGCTGGGTGCCGGCCCCGAAGGCGGTCGGCGCGCGGTTCAGGGTCGAGCCCTGCATCGGGTTGTTCCGGTAGGTTTCGCCGGTCGGCGCGGAGCAGCCGTCGATCTCGTGGGCGCGCGCGTTCTGTTTGAGGACGGCCGGCACCGTCTGGATCTGCGCGGCCAGGTGGGGCGGGGTCCAGTCGACCGGATTCACCGTCTTGTTCTCGTCGGTCCACTGCTGGTCGGAGGGATGGATCGCGTAGTCCGACGTGCCGCTGACGCTCGCGGAATCCCGGCCCGTCAGCGCATCCTGGCCGACGGCCCAGAGGGTATGACTGCCCCGGGGCAGCGACAGGGTCGCAGTGAAACTGAAGCAGTGGGCCGGCACCCCCGACGGGCATCCCATGAAACTGGTATCGATCAGGGTGGCGGAGACTCCCTGCACCGTGACCGCCGGCGTGTTCACGGCCTCGGAAGTAAAGACCCGCACGGTGCCATGGACGATCACCATCTCCGGCTGGGGCGTCTGGGTGTCCAGGTAGGTGTGGCCCAGAAGGAAGCCCTTTTTGGGCGACGTAATGACCACCACGGGCGTATTCGCGGTATTGAGAATAACGGTGATCTGGGTGCTGCCGGCGCCGGTCGCATTTGTAGCCAGGGCGGTGACCGGATTGAATCCTGGATTCAGCGGCACCGTGGCGGTGTAGGTGCCGGCCTGGAGGTCCACCGTGGCGGGAATTCCGTTCAGGGTGACCGCGTCGGCGTCACGGACGGAGCCGGTCACGACCGCCGGGCTGGCCGTGACGATCGTCTGGTCCAGCGGCATGTCGATAGTAACGACCGGGGCGGGTATGGTCACGCTGATCGCAGCCTGCTCGGGCCTGCTCGAGGTGTGCCCGTCGCTCACCACCAGCGAAACCAGGTAGCTGCCGACCAGGTCGGCGACCAGCGCGGGGCTCACCCCGTCAGGCGGGAGCAGCTCGGCCGTGCTGCCCACCGGCCGGGACACGAGGGTCCAGGTGAAGCGAAGGGTGTCGCCGTCGGCATCGCTCGACCCGGTGCCATCCAGCACGACGGTATCCCCGCGGACCGCGCCGGACACCATCCCTACCACCGCCACCGGGGCGGCGTTCGCGGGTCCGGAACTCGAATCGGAACAGCCGGCAAGCACCATCAAGCTGATGAAAGCGGCCAGCGGACCATACTGCGGCGGGCGGGGCGGCATTGGGTCCTCGGCGCACGGGAAGCCAACGGGACGGCCGGGAGTGGGCCAACGTACAGTCCGATACGGCGGTGAGCAAGGCAGGCGGCCAACGCCACGAATAGAGGGCTAATAGCCCCACAGCCAATGCCAGCAACGCTCCGACCCCTCATGCCATGATAAACACCTTTGAATGGTGCAGCGCTAGTCAGGCCGCGACGACGCAATCCTCACCCTGTGGGCCGGTTTTCCAACAAGTAGTAAACGTCGGTCCGGAGTTTCGCCGGGTCGGCATGCCAGTGACCGTACACTTCCCATGATGGGCCAGCAAGCGTCCGGCCGCGTTCACGGCACCACTGATGCACTGCATCGTGCGCCCCACGCAATCCGCCATAGTCACCCAGGTGAAACGTCGTCGCGGCCGTGCCGAGTGGCGTCTGCCGCCATGACACCTCGCCGATAGCAGCGAAGGGCCCGGACGTGCCCACGCAAAAGTCGACCACAAGGACGCCAGGTGCACCTGGGTGGTAGATGAAAATGTTCTGGCCATCGAGGGCAATCGCCCCCGACCGCCCGGCGGCAAACACCAGGTCCAAACACCTGGCAAAGTATTCGGCGACGCGACCGAATGGCACATCGGCCCGCACGCCGGCGACGGATCGCGCGGCGGCCTCAACGACCACCACTTCATAGCTACGAGAGTTCACATTTACCTCCGCTCGGCCTCGTCGAAGACCGGCCTCTCCGCCTAGACCACTGGCCGAGGCTCGGTCTTCCGCGCATCGAGCCCAAAATCCCGTTGCACAGCCGCATACCACGACTCGTCGTCGGTGGCGCCCCAGTCAACCCACTGCTCATCAGTCATCGAAGCCCGCCAGGCGAGAAATGGCTCCGCATCCGGGCCGACCGGAGTACGGAATCGCGGTGCGTCACTCTCGATGATGCCGCGGATCGTATCGGCGACGAGCTCAGGCGTTCATGATGCGAGAGACAATGGCCTGGTGCAGCCAGCGTGGCGTTGCCCAGGCAAAGATCACGGTGGCCTTGTTGGCCCAGCCTGGCACGACGCTGATGCGTCCGGCCTCCAATGCGCGGATACCGGCGCGGACCACGGGGGCCGGCTGCATCATCAACAGCTTCAACGCAGGCGTGACCTTCTGTTGCGCCGCTTTAGCGAATCCGGTGTCCGACATGCCCGGGCAGAGCGTCGTGACAGTGACGCCATGGCGCTTGAGTTCGCGATGCAAGGCTTCACCCAGGCGCAATACGTAGGCCTTGGCGGCCGCATAAACGGCGAAGTTCTCGACGCCCTGGAAGGCCAGCAGGCTGGCGACCAGCAGGATCCTCCCGCGTCCTCGTGTCCGCATGTCCTGGGCAAAGACGTGGGTAACCGCTGTCAGGCTCGCGATATCCAGCTGCAGCATCGCCAGCGCCGCGTCCAGCTGCGTATCCAGGAATGGGCCTTGCAGCCCGTGGCCGGCGTTGTTGACCAGGATGTCTATCGCTATGCCGCGCTCGCGGAGTCGCCGGTGCAATTGGATAACGGCTGCAACCTGCGAAAGATCAACCTGCTCCACGACGACATCAACGCGGTACTGCTGACGCAGTGCCTCGGCGAGTGCTTGCAGCCGCTCCAGCCGGCGCGCCACCAGTACCAGAGAGTGGCCTTGCTGGGCATATTGACGGGCGAACTCCTCGCCGAACCCACTCGATGCGCCCGTGATGAGAACCGACGAAGTGTCCGTTGCCGTCATTTGGTCCACCTGCAGGTTGCAGTGACGTCTTTACGTTGGCGACATACGTGGTAGCCGCGTGCGGCTATTCACGAGATGTCTGCAGCAATTACTTGTTAGACACCATGGCTCACTGATCGCGCATCAATACTAACACCTGATCGCCGGTTCCATCGCTGCTGCCGCCACGCCATTCCATTTTGTTCGACACCAACCGCTCGTGTGGGGCAGAGGACTGCGTGGATCATCGCGGCTACAGTTTGCGGCATCGTTTATCCATCTGCTTCAGTCTCTCCGTCAGTAATTCCTGTTCCCGGAGGTTTGCGTCAGGGCGATAGCGCGCTGGGGTTCCTCAACTATGCAAGGCCCATTGTTCCCATGAGAACAGAAATCTGCCTTGTGCGGACCCTTATTGACAGTTCGACTTCTGAGGGGTGTGTCGTTGGTTCCAGAAGGCGGTCCGTCTCGACAGCAAGCGAGGTCGCCAACGAATCGTCCTCCAGCCGACTTCCGAGAATGGCAAAGCCACGACTTACGCCTGGCGAAGATTGGCATTGGAGATACGACGCGACAGCCATAGTAGATATGCACCGATAACAACATCAACCGAGAAACAGAAAACGGGATACCAACCAGGAACACCGGCGTTTGTGATGAACTGACTATGCGTCAAGTCGTACAGCCCGTGAAGTATCCAGAATGCACCGACCACTACCGCTGACTGACGGACGCTCACAAATGCGAAGACCAGCCCAACTACGACAAACGGAACACCGTAGATCATTTCTTTGACGCCCACAGCCTGCTCACCGGCTTGTAGAGCAAAGAATGCGTACAAGCTAGGCAGAGTGAGCAGACCTAATGAATACAACCAACGCTGCCCACGAATGATCCGTGCCGAGACTATCGTGAGAGCACCTACCGCGACACCAATGAGGGCTTCAATCAATACTCTCTCCTTCCTTTTGACGCATAACGGTTTGCGCTTGAGCGGCAATCCGCGCTCACAACATGGTAGCGCGTCCCCTGATGGCCCGGCGCGGTCGACCGGTCCAAGCGCGTGTTAGCTGGCGCACTAGAATGAAGGACTCGATATGGCGCGTCTGAGTTCACAGTTTCGACTACGGCGCCGCGAGGTCCCGCATGTACGGCGTGACGTTGCCCGCGATGACGCGGAACTCAGCCTCGCTTAGGGGCAGTCGTCGGAACGCCTCCCACCCTGTGCGGGGGTAGGCGAAGGGGTTCACGGCTGCATCCGAGCCGTACAACATGCGCGCGACGCCGACCTGGCGGACGCGGGCCGCGATCTGTTGCAGCTCAACAGGTGTCATTTCGGGCTGGACCACCGCCGTCGCGTCGAACCACACGTTCTTCATGCGCGCATCGCGCCTCGCGATCGCGTCAACGAACACGCTCAGCGCCGAGTCTGTCGCCGCCTCATACCCTCCCCCTCCGGCAAGATGCGCGATCTGCACCGGTACGTCGGGGGCGGCCGGCAGGAGCTCATTCAGAAATACACGTGCCTCGACCGCACCGTACTTGCGTTGTTTGTCGAATGACGTCCGCAGATGCACCACGATGGCCATCCGATAGGCATTCGCAGCTTCGAAGACCTTCCGGACCTGCGCGACGTTCTCGGGATTGTCGAGGTCGACGTCAGAATTGCCGAAATGCAGCTTTAGACCACGCTGCAGCATTGGATCTCTGCTGCAACGGGCCAACTCTTCGAGCGCATAGGGCTTCAGCGGATTGAAGCTGCAGAACGCACGCAGCCGGTTCGGATACTGCGCCGCTTGCTGTGCCGTCCAGTCGTTCTCCGCCTTGACGTGTTCGTATTCGTTCTCGACAGGCGTTCGGCTTGCCTTCCCCCACGTGTACGCGACCGACAGCACGAGCGCGTGCTGAATGCCCGCGGAATCGAGCAGTGCAATAAGGTCGCGTGCACTGATCCCCGGGGAATTCGGATTGCCCGTGACGAGCGCCGCGGCGGTCGGACTGAACAGATGCTGGTGATAATCGACGACTGGCCTCTGAGCAGCGAAATGACCTACGCCGCAGGAAACGGTCAGGAGAGCGGGAAGAAGCGCGGCGACGCCACGAGCCCCGTTGAGGGGTTTCATTGGTGACCCCCCGCCCCGCCAGGTGCGAACCGAATCTGCGGAAGGCTGATGGTCGTGTCCCGCGCCCTGCCGCCCATGAGAAACTCCGTGATGAGCCGGCTCACCCGTGAGTCATCGGCCAGATTGTCATGGGCGCCACCCACGACTGTGATGAGAGCGCCGTGCGTGAGGCCGCGCAGCACGTCGCGGGCGTTTTGCACCGGCGTCAACCCGTCCAGCGTACCGGCGATAATCAGCACCGGCATCGTCGCCCGAACCGGTGTGCGAAACGCCTCGCTCAGAGGCGAGACACCCCATGCCTCACACCACTGCGGGTTGGGAAAATCCACCATTGTCCCAAGGACGGTCGTCTCGGCCTGACGGGAGACCTCCTGCCGACGTTGAGGCGATGATGATGATGCGCAGTCCATTGCGGCACTCATGGCGGAGATCTCGGCGCGGCGGGACATCTCCGGAACAAGCTCGGCAAGGGGAGAGAGATCTCCGCGCATCGCCGGACCAAAAATGCGCGGAATCTGCGCGATGGTGGCACTTCGGCCGATGAGACCTGCGGCGATCGCCAACGCGTCAAAGGCCGACACCACGACGCCGACCGTATCGTGGCGGACCGAATCGTAGACCGTGGCGCGCACGGGGGAGGTCCGCAGGCGTGCCACGAGGGTGCCGAGTTGACCCCTGAAATCCGGTAGCTCCCGCGCGGACGCCGAATCTGCCGCGAACAGGCGAGACAAATCCTGGAGATGCGCATCCACCTGCCGCGGAAGCTTGAGGGTGTGGTCAGGGCCCTCTGGCCCGATGAGAACCGCCCGATTGACAAGGGTCGGATGTCGCCGCATCACGGCCAGCGCCAGGTGAGTTCCATAGCTGCTTCCGAGCAACTGCAGCTGCGACACGCCGATAGCAACAGCGAGCGACTGGATGTCATCGGCACTGGCCTCGGTATTATAGCGCGCCAGGTCGACGCCACGGTCACGCCAGGACGCAGCGCAGGAACGCGCAAACCGCCGGTATGCCGCTGTCATCACGTCCGCGTCGACCCGTTGGTCGAGCGGATAGCTGAACGGCTCGGGACAGTTCAACGTGGGGTCGGACATCCCGGTACCGCGCTGATCGAACAGGATCAGGTCGCCTTGTGCGCGTCGGGCCAGCAGCGCCGACGCCCGGCGGCTATGAATTGCCGCCGTTCCAGATGCCCCCGGTCCGCCCGCCAGGTAGAGGAGCGGCGCCCCCGCGCCCATCCCTCGAAACCGGAGGAACGCGAGGGTGATCCGTGTGCCGGCAGGCTGTCGGTAGTCTTCCGGGACCGACAACCGCCCCAGTTCTGCCTGCACGGAATCGCCCGTCCCGGTCACCACGGTGATTGTCTCGAGGAGCGCGCGACCCCGCACCTGGCCGCGCGCGGGTCCGACACTCACCGCCAGGGCAAACGCCGCAAGCAACGCAGCCAAGCCCCCCTTGTTCGGTGATCGGATCATCATGGCCGGCACATGCATCGGAGGAGCACGCCGGCTCGCCACGTGAATCGTCCGCCACCCCTCAGTCGATCTGGACGCGATCCAACCTGCGGGGGAAGCCCTGTCCCAACAGCCCCGCTGCGGGATGATCCAACAGCTCCATCTGCGCGGACATCGACGAGGAGAAAGGTCGTCCAGAGTCTGAATCCCATCGTTTGCCTCCTTAGTCGCGTGAAGCAGTCGGGGGCGCCAGCTACGGTTTGCGCTTGAGCGGCAATCCGCGCTCACAATAGGGGAGCCGGGCACTGGTGGCCCGGCGCGGTTGACCGCTCCAAGCGCGTGTTAGGTGGCCACTTGTACATCAGGTGGGACGTCACTGCCTTCCATAATGTTTGCCGTATTCTCAAGGTCACGCAACTCCGAACTGGTAAGATCCAGCCTCTCGGGTGGAGTCAGGACAAACTGACCAGAAGCGACGTTCTCTCTTACTCGTTCTAGTAGGTCGCGAAAAGCGGATTCAGCCCCAGCGAGGCTCCGGTATATTCGAGCCAGGATAGCTTGCGGCAACAAGCGTAGCCGAGGATGCGCGATGTCGAGCTGATCCCGAAGTATGGTGAGTGCAACGAACTGTCCCTCAACGACATGTCTAGGGTACCCCAAAGCATGCAACGCGTCCCGCATGTGGTCACGACAGTCGCCAAATAGGACCTCTAGCACTTTGTTGAGGCAAAGGACTACCTCAGCCATGAACTCCCAGGGAGATGGACCAATATTTAGGAGCCGTGATGCGGTATGCCAGTAATGGAATGCGGCAAGAAGCCGTCGGTTTTCGGGTTGGAGTAATAACTGCGGGTGGGAAAGCGCTTCTTGGGCGCGTTCATTGAGCCCCTCTGGCTTCAGAACTCTGAGGGGCGTTCGGGCCTCCACCATCTCCCAGTTGAATAGGATATCGCCGAGTTGGCCGCCTGTTCGGATCGGGAAGACTGGATCCGGCAATTGTTGGGAGAGAACGGCCGGAAAGAGGTAATGAAGGACCTCAAGAACGTGCTCCATGGCCTCGAACGGTTCGCAGGGACCCACGAACCGGAGCTTGTTGCCCTGTAGAGAGACTGTCCCGCCCAAGAACTCAACGCTTGCGGAAATTGGGCCCGGCGGTGGTGTTGGTCGGCCAGTCGACTTGCCCGTGTTGGCGTTGTACTCGACCGTCCGTTCGCGATCCAGAAGAATCGCCCTTAGCGGTCCGTCGACGCCCCCAAGCGCCGACTCTGGGTCGAGCCATATCTCCGCGCGAAGCTCGGCAGGGACAGCCGGAAGCTTGTTGGACCGAAACTTGAGGGTTCGCTGCTGAAGCTGATAGGTGAGCATGGCTCGATGTGTGAGAGGCCACCTAACTCCTATTTACCAGTATGCAGCCGTTTGTCGCTGCTTGTAGTATGCTGGCTGGTCGCCCAGCCGCTAGACCCTCCGTGAGTGCAGGGCCAGGGGACCTCAAACGCTGAAGGGCCATCACCAGATTGCAGGAGTTCGCCGGAGCAGCACCACCGATCCCAGGGCGGGAACTGTCGTGACCGTCGGCGACGCTTCCTCCCAGCGGAGCTGGACGCGGGCGGCCTTGTCCCCCGGGTTCCAGAGTCGAGTCGACACCACCGAACCGCCGGAGTCCGCCGTGACACTCGAGACGACGACACCCTCACCCTCGAGAACAAACCGCGGCCGCCGCACCGGTCCCCCATCCGCCCGGAGCACGACCGGCGGTTCGCTGATCTCAAGCGCGGCGCGCGTAGTCGCCGCAGCGTCGAACGGGCTATGCGGCACCAGCACGACCCGGAAGGTGACCGGCCCGGGTTGATCCGCCTTGAAGTTGGTATGCCAGTAGTTGTTCATCGCGTAGGTGATCAGCTCGGTGCCAGGTAACGCACGCTGGAGCCAGTCCTCCCGCCCATCCGGCTGCCGGAAGGCCTCGGCGGTCAGCCCATTCAGCTCCCAGAGTGGAAGGTCCGGCGTCAGCACGCTGACGCCGAACTCACCATTGCTCGCGTCGAGCCAGCGCTGGACCGGATAGACGTTGCGGTTGGCCCCCTCCGCCTGGTCGGAGTCGGGGCGCACCACAGCGAACCCCTGCTCCATGCGGACCAGGCCGCCGGGGACCAGCAGGGGAAAGGCGATGTGGACCGCCTCCTTCTCCCGTACCGCTGCCTTGTCCAGATGGGTGACCAGCCGTACGGCGTCGTCCCCCGCATACAGCGTCACTTCGCGGACGAGACGATTGGCGCCCGGGGCGTCGCTCGTGATGCGGAGCGTCGCGACCAGGGGACCGTCGTCGATGACCTCGATGCGGGAAACCGCCGCGTCCCGCGCGCCACTCGTATCAATGCCGGGGACGTAGCGATACCGGTTCCAGCCGCCCCGCAATGGGTCCACCAGCTCGCGTCCCTGCCAGCGTACGCTCGCGATCGCCCCGGTCGCCGGGTTGACGCGAACGACCACCCGGCCATTCCAGATCGAGTCGCCCTGGGCCCGGGCCGGCGGCTCAGTTGCCGGAGGGGACGCTGCTCCTGAGTTAATCACAATGCGAGTCGCGCCGAGCGGCTGGAGATCGAGCCGGACGGCGAGGGAGCGGTCGCGGAGCCGTTGCGAGGCCAGCGTACGCCCGGCGGCATCGCGAACCCGGTCCCCCTCCGTGCTCAACGAGTCGGGAATCATGATCACACCGCGGTACCCGGCTTCATGCGTATTCCAAATATCCAGGCCGCGCCCTGCTCCGCGGCGGCGGGCGGCGAGGGCCAGCAGCGCGCGGCTGGCTGAATCGGCATCGAGCACCAGGCGACGCTTGTCCTGCCACTGGGCGATCGTCGCTGGCGCGTCCGGTTCGCTGATGCTCCGGTCCGCGCCCCAGGTGTGCTCATCCCAGAGCACCACGCTGCGCCACGCGGCCTCCCGGTCGGCCGGGTCGAACGTTTCCCCTCGGAGCGCCGCCAGCGTCCCCGCCTGTACCAGTCGAGCAGCGCTCGCGCGCGCCATCACCTGCTCGGCCAGCGTGCTCACCGCACCGTCTTCCCAGTACCCCGTGAGGTCGCCTCGGATGCGGGGCAGCTCGGCACCATGCCGCCGTTCCATCGCCGCGAACATCGCGGGGAGCGTGCCGATTACCAGCCTCGGGCTGGCGTAGCGCTGGTTCCATTCCCGCACCACGTCGGCCAGGCGGGGGTCGGGGCCGCCGTTGTCTCCGCCGATCGCGACCCGCACCTGTACGATGTCCCAGGGATACTCCCGCGCGACGAGATCCTCGAGGTACTCGCTCATCACGCCGGCGTCCTCCAGCGTCATCCGCCCCCTGGGCCATCCGCCGACCCACGAGTAGCCACGTCCGGCGATCATCACCAGCAGGCTGTCGCCACCGTCCGGGCCGATCCACCAGAATGGCCGGTCACCCCAGGCCTGGAGCGTGTGGCCGATGCGGTCGCCATCCTGGGTCGGTCCGGGTATGTAGTTGGGACCACTCGACAGGTACCGGATTCCCTGCCGCGCGAGCGCGGGCACCAGGCCCCAGGTGAACCCGGGCACATCGCTCGTCATGGCGACCGTCACCGGCACCGCGTGGTCGCGGCGCAAGCGCTGGGCAAAATCGAGCAGGTGCATCAGCTCTTCACTGCCGGAGAGCCCGGTCATCAGGTTCGCATACAGCGCGCTGAGGGCGACGTCACCGCGCCGTACCGCGGCAAGCAGCCGCGCGGTGTCGGCGGCCGGGCGCCGGGCGAGGTAGTCCTGCAACGGCCAGAGCCCTTCCACGTTCCAGGCGAACCGGGCGCCCTCCGGATTGCCGCGCGACCGCTCGATGTACGCCAGCGCGCTGTCGATGCCACGCCAGTGCTTCTCCCGCACGATGGCGGGCACGTCGGTGTATCCGATATCCAGGTGGGCGTGGCTGATGAGCCAGATCTCCCGCGGTACGACCGGGGCCAGGGGCAGCGAGTCAAAGGCGGCCGTGCCGCCGGCGCCGCGCACCGTGAGTGCGATGGTCGTCGGGGCCGGCACCGCCGGAACGGTGACCCGGAACGTCGTGGCGCCGACCGCAAGCAGCTGGGTGGCAGGCGGCAGTCCGGCCGCGCTGACGGTGACGGTCATCGTGTCGAACGGCGACCAGGCGTCGAGCCGGATGGTCTGGAGTCGCGCGTCACCCTGGCGGGTGAGCAGCTGCTCACCGTGCGCGCTGATCACCGGCTGCATGGACACGGTATAGAGAATGAACCAGCTCATCCGCTCCACGCTCTCCCCCTGCACCTGGAGCGTCACCGGCACACCGGTCGGCGCGATCGCCGCCGGCACTTCGAGCGTGAAGACGCCGTGGACATCGCCGAACTTGTCGGTCACGAGCCGGCGAAAGCGGAGCGAGATGCCGTCGGCGCCATCCACCCGCCAGGAATCCACCGCCGTGCTGGGCTGCGGCAGCGCGAAGCGGTGGCCATTGACCGTCATCCAGAAGCGGACCGGCGTCTGTCCCGGGTCGGCCACGTCCATCGCGGCGAGGAAAGTGAGGTGCCGCAGGGGACCGGCGGTGGCCACCGGCGCCGTCTGCCAGGCCGCCGCGTTGGTGCTGTCAAGCGACCGGACCAGCAGGGACGCGCGCGATGTTGGATGCGCGGAGTGGTAGCTAAAGCGTTCGCCGCGGAGCGTCGTGGCCCAGCCGTCGGTCACCCCGGTCGGCAGGCTCCCGAGCGACCGCACCAGGGTATCGGCAGCGAAGAACAATGCGCCCAGCGTCACGGTTTCGGCTTCCGGGGCATGCGGGCGTCCGCCATGGCCGCGTGATAGACGTACGATGCCATCACCACCGCGTTCTTCATCATGTCGGGTGCCTGGACGGTATCGTAGAAGTCGAGGTTGCTGTGGCCGCCTTCCGCCGGGACCCGGTCCTGGAGGAACTGGAACCCCGGCAGACCGACTTCGTCGAACGAGACGTGATCGGTGCTGCCCACCCCCTGGTTCGACACCACCGTCATGCCGAAGTCCTTGAACGGCGCCATCCAGGCCGCGAGCTGCTCCCGCGCCCGCTCGTTGCCCTGAAGATAAATGCCGAGGTACTGGCCATGGCCGTAGTCCTGGTTGAAGTACACCGACAGCCGCTCATACTCGGGCCGGGTCCCGACGGTGGAGTCACGCGGGTCGCCGAAATGGCGGCGGACGTAGGCCCGGGACCCGAAGAGTCCCTGCTCCTCCCCGGACCAGAGCGCGACCCGGATGGTGCGGCGGGGACGCGCGCCGACCGCGCGCAGTATCCGCATCGCCTCGAGCATGACCGCCACGCCCGAGGTGTTGTCGGTTGCGTTCGGGCTGGCGTGCCAGGTATCGAAGTGGGCGCCGAGCATCACGACTTCCTGCGCCAGGTCGGTGCCGGGGATCTCGGCGATGATGTTCGCGGCCTGCTCCACCCGCTCGCCGATGCGGTTCCGGACCTCGATCTCCACCGTGACGGGAATCCCCCGCGCGACGACGCGGTACATCCGGTTGTAATGCTCCGGCGTGATGGCGATGACCGGCAGGGAGGCGAGGATGCCGGCGCGGGACCAGCCATCGGCGCGAGCCCCGGGCCGGGCGTATCCCCGCACCGCGCCGAGCCAGCCACTCTCGCACTGAAGCACCGCGGCCACCCCCTCCTCCTTATAGAAGGCCAGCTTCTCCTCGGCGGTGAGCAGGTCGGTGCGCGGCACCTGCCGGGCCGCAGTGGGCCGGACGGGGGCAACGACGACTTCTTCCAGTGCGCGCAGCTCGGCGTCGGTGCGGCGCGGCGTACCGTTGGTCAGCGGAGCCAGATCGATCGTGGCCGGCGGGGTGGCGAGCACCGCCTTGCCGCGAAGCGTCCCGCGGTAGCGGGCGAGATCGTCCCGCACCAGCAGCTCCACGATGACAGCGGATGCCACCTTCCGGCCGTCGGTGCCGGGTGTATGCGAGATCGGATAGCCGACGAGCGGGGAGTAATCGGGTTCGAGCATGTGGAGCGACACGTACTCGTTGTCCCAGGTCACGCCATAGTCCATGTACGGCTCGGCCGCCACGTTGGCGAGACCCATGCGCTTGAGCTCCGCCAGGAGCCACCCCTGGGCCCGCTCCATGTCGCGCGACAGCGTGAGCCGCGCGCCGAGGACGTCGGTCATGTAGCTCTCGTAGTCCATGACATGGGAGCGCTGGAGGCCTTCCTCGCGTATCCGGGCCACCATCTCCGGGTCCACCGGGTTGTCGGTGGGCCGCGGCGCGGCGGCCGTGGCAAGCAGCAGCACGGCGAGCGCCGCGGCTGGGCGGCGCAGTACGGACGACAGGTTCATGGACCCTCCAATAATTTGGTGTCCGGATCGGAGCGACACGGCGGGATCAACCATGACCGCCGATCAACGTCGCCCTGGCGGGAGCGGATACTCATTTGCCCGCACCAGCATGCGGTCACTGAAAGATGTCGAGATCCCTGGCCATCACTACCGCACCGTTGTATCTGGAACGAATTGCCTGGAGGCGCTCGGCCTGTTGCTCAGGGGTCAGCGGGCCCTGGTGATAGAGAACCAGCAAGCGTGGCCGTGAGATATTCGCGATCGCTGCAAGCTCGACCGCGGACGTGTGGAAGCTCTCCTGGTACCCGGGAGGCTGAGTACCCGAGGGCGTGACGTAGCCACCCTCGTGAATCAGGATGTCGCACCACTGGCACTGTTCGGACACTGTGGACGGGGGACCGGCATCTCCAGAGATCACAATGACCTTATCAGGCGTCTGGAATCGAAACCCGAAGGCCTGGGGCCACGTGCCGTGATGCACCAGGAATGCGGTGACCGTCACCAGTGAATCGTGGTAGACGACGCCCGGCTCGATTTCGTGGGTGACGACGGCGGGCGGCGATACTCCCGCAAGCTCGCCACCGCTGTCGGTGCGGACCTGAATGTCCGCTGCGTACGCCGCGAGAATATGCTCCGTCATCGCGACCAGTCCCACGGGGCCGTAGGCCATCAGTGGTCGCCGCGGCGGCCTTTCCACTGTCCACGACGTGAGGATGAGCTCCGGATAGCCGAGCGTGTGATCGGAGTGCAAATGGGTGACAAACAACGTCCGCAGGTCGTACACGCGGAGCGGGAGCGAATCTGCGCGAATGGCAGCGGCCCACCGGCGGACGACACCTACGCCACAATCCACCAGGTAGGCCGTGCTATCGACAATAACTACCGTCGCCGGTCCGAAACGATCGGGATCAGGAAAGGGGACCCCGGTGCCGAGCATGACGACCCGGG
>JBDTTZ010000271.1:0-2166 GCA_040008015.1 Gemmatimonadota bacterium | reverse complement strand
TTCGAGCGGGAGCCGGTAACCGCGATGGGACTGACCCGGATGCTCGCCCGCTGGCTGGCATCTTCGAATGAGCCGGTCGTCAGCAACACCCGGCCGGTCACCATCGCACTGGTGCCCCTCGGCTCAGACCCTCCGCTCGGTGCGTTTGCACAACGGGTCGCGGAGACTATCGCCGCGCACGGCCCCACGCTTCATCTCAACGCGGATATCCTGGACCGCATGTGCGGCAGCGGCTCCTCGGCGTCCGCCGAAGGCCACCCCGACTACGGCCGGGTTACCGCCTGGCTGAACGACCAGGAGGCGCTGTACCGGTTCATCCTTTACGAGTCCGATCGCGAAGTCACGCCCTGGACCGTGCGCTGCCTGAGCCAGGCCGACCGGATACTCCGCGTCGCCGTCAGCAAGTCCACTGCGTCGCTGGGCCCGATCCGCAGCCAGCGCGGCTCGGCGGGCCCGGTCGGCAATGTGACCGACCAGGAGCTGGTGCTTCTCCACGCGGACCAGAGTCCCCGGGGCAGCGAGAAGTGGCTGGCCCTGGCGCCCTTCAGCATTCATCACCACGTGCGGCTTGACGTGGATGCCGATTTCCAGCGACTGGCCCGTCACCTCGCGGGGTGTGCGGTGGCGCTGGTGCTGGGTGGAGGCGGGGCCCGCGGCTTCGCTCATATCGGCGTACTCCGGGCACTGGAGGAAGCCCGGATTCCTATTGACCGTGTGGGAGGGGTCAGCATGGGAGCGGTTATCGCCGCCCAGTACGCCGGCGGCCTCAAACCGGACGACATGGAAGCGATCAACCGCCGGGGGTGGATGGGGTTTCGGCCCCATCGCGACTTCACCCTGCCCCTGATCTCGCTGATGTCGGGGCGCCGGGCCGGCAGGATGCTGAAGATGATGTTCGGCGACCAGCTGATCGAGAACCTGTGGCTCAATTACTTCTGCGTCTCCACCAACCTGAGCCGCGCGGAATTGATGATTCACCGGCAGGGGCCGGTGCGGCGCTGGCTCCGGGCCAGCATCTCGATCCCCGGCACGGCGCCGCCGCTGATCGATGATTCGGGAGACCTGCTGATTGACGGTGGGGTGCTGGACAACGTACCGGTGGCCGCGATGCGGGACCTGGGCGAGAGCGAGATCATCGCGGTCGATGTCTCACCCGACGTGGACCTGGTGGTCAAGGCGGGAATGAAGCTGGCGCCCACTCCCTGGCGAATCCTCTTCAACCGGATTCTCCGGCGGGGCAACGCCCAGGTCTTCCCCTCGCTCTTCCAGATCCTCTACCGGACGTCCCTCCTGTCCAGCATTCGGACCGGGAAGGGTGGTCGCGGCGCGGTGACCATGTACCTGGAGCCGCCGACCAACCAGTTCGAGACTTTTCAGATGGGCGCGCTGAATCAGATTATCGAATCGGGATACCGCTATGCGGTGGAACAGCTCAGCAAGGCGGAGACGAATCTGGGCAGGAGCGGAAGGGAGACGGCGGGAAGACCAGGCTGAACTTCTCGGCGCACGCTATGCGCCTCTCGGCGCACGCTGTGCGCCGCTACAAGGCCCCAAGCACTCATTCCCGCCCGCCTACCCCTCGATCCGTGCCTCAGTCCGGACGACTGGTACCGGCCGCTCCAGGTACACGGTTCCCTTGCCCAGGCCGGTCAGCCCGGGATGCATCGGATTCCTGATCTCGCCAATGGATTCCAGCTTCTCATTGAACATTTCATACACCGCGCTGAAGATTCGAGCCGCCATGAGTACCATTGCTTCACCTGCGCTGCGTTGTTGTGTGGTAGTAGATGCGATGAGGGCGGAGAAGGTTGCATTTGCGAGGCGGTCAAGGCGGTCGAACCAGACGATTTGTCATTCCGAGGGCGCAACCCGAGGAATCTCAAGGGTTGGTCTGTCGAGATCCCCAACGTACCAGCCTTGAGATCCCTCGCTTCGCTCGGGTTGACAACGGTGGGGGTGACCGCCCCGACCGCCTCGACGCAACCCTTTCCCCCCCAACCGGTTCTCATGCCCGACCAGCGTGGTGACCCCCGAAGTGCCGGAGCCCTGTGACTGAGCACAGCCTGATCCAACGAGTCCTGGCCGGGGAAGCCGGAGCGGAGCGCGAGTTGTACGACGCGCATGTAGACCGCGTTTTCCGCCTGGCCTACCGGATGGCCGGGGACA
>JBDTTZ010000270.1:0-5922 GCA_040008015.1 Gemmatimonadota bacterium | reverse complement strand
GGACACGTCGACTTCGCGCCGCGCAATGAGGAGGAGATCGCCCTGCTGCGGTTCCTGCTGCAGCGGTATGCCCGGGTCTCCTGGGAGCGGGTGCTTTCGGGAAAGGGCCTGGTCAACATTTACGAATTCCTGATCGCGACCGGCTTTGGCCCGGAACGGCCCGAGATCACCAGCGCGATGGCTTCACAGGATCCCGCGGCGGTGGTTTCGAACAGCGGGTTGAAAGGCGACCCGGTCTGTCGGCACGCCCTCGATATCTTCGTTTCGCTGTATGGGGCCCAGGCCGGCAATCTCGCGCTGGTCTATCGGGCCCGGGGTGGGGTCTACGTGGCCGGGGGGATCGCGCCGCGCATCGTCCCGCTGCTGGTCGAAGGGTCCTTCCTCGCCGCGTTCCGGAACAAGGGCCGGCTCTCACCGGTTCTCGATTCCATCCCGATCCATGTCGTCACTCACCCAGCCCCCGGCATCCTTGGCGCGGCGCGGGTGGCTGCCGATCCATCATTGCTCTAAGGAGAATCGTGCTGACCCCTCTGGCTCCCCGTAGCACCGTGGACCTTTCGGACCAGGCCGCAGCTCCGCCACCCGGGCTGCCGGACAAGGCGGAGTTGCGAGACCGACTGGCCGAACTGGTTGGGCGGATCGATGATCTGCAGAGCGCCCTCTTTGCCGAAAACCAGCGGGCGCTGCTCGTGGTTCTGCAGGGCAGGGATGCGTCAGGAAAAGACGGAGTCACCCGCAAGGTGTTTGGCCCGCTCAACTCTCAGGGGTGTGTGGTCTCGGCCTTCAAGAAGCCGAGTGAGCTTGAGCTGGCGCACGACTATCTGTGGCGGGTGCACCAGGAAGTCCCCCGGCGGGGAACCATCGGCGTGTTCAACCGTTCGCACTACGAGGACGTGCTGGTGGTGCGGGTCCACGACCTGGTCCCGGCCGATCAATGGCAGCGCCGGTATGACCAGATCAATGCCTTTGAGCGGATGCTGACGGAGAACGGGACGACCATCCTCAAGTTCTTTCTTCACATCTCGAGGAAGGAACAGAAGGAACGGCTGCTGGAGCGGCTGGAAGACCCCACCAAGAACTGGAAGTTCAATCCCCAGGATCTCGAGGAGCGCAGGCACTGGGACGATTTCACCAGCGCCTACCGGGACGCGCTTACCCGGTGCAGCACCGACTGGGCGCCGTGGTACCTGGTGCCCGGCGACAAGAAAGCCGCCCGGGACGTGCTGATCGCCGAGGTGGTGGTCAAGACCCTGGAAGCGATGAACCCGAAGTTTCCGGTCTCCGATCCCGAGCTGCTGCGCAACGCCAAACTCATTGACTAGGACTGAGGACTGAGGACTGAGGACTGAGGACTAAGGACTAAGGACTAAAGGACTAAGCTGGTGGAGTCTTCAGTCCTCAGTCCCTAGTCCTGTCTCAGATCTCGACGAGCGCGAAGGTCGATGTATTGCCGACGGTGAAGTGCAGCGTGGAGTGGCCCAGCTTGAGCAGGATGATATTGGCCAGGGTGGAGTCGCTGGTCGTGATGGTGAGGGCAATCAGCATGTGGCTGCCCGGATTCGAGGGCAGCCCGTTGGGCAACGACCAGTTTTCGAAGTCGATGCTGTACTCGTTGCGATCGAAGCTGAAGCCTTCCGGTAGATCCGGGACCAGCTCGGGCGGCACCACGCCTGCCCCCACCTCATCCGGCCATAGCTGGTTCTCGGTGTGATAGGCATAGGCCGCGAGCTTGATGGCGTGGAAGTCACCCGCCGCCTTCGCCGCGATCGCCTGCAGCTTCATCTCGTGGTAATGGGGAAGTGCGATGCGCGCCAGCAGGCCGATGATGATCATCACCACCAGGAGCTCGATAAAGGATACCCCTCGACGGGTCATCGCTGATCTCCCCCCAGCAGGGTCAGGCTCTCGCCCAGGAAAGTCCCCAGTGAATCGTGCGACGAATAGCGAATGGTACTGTCCCGGTTCGAAGCAAGGGCGTAACTGCCATCACTGTACGGCTGGTACCGGATCCCCGGTATTGGCTCGCCCGCTTCCTCGATGGTTGACGGCAGCCGGCCCCTTGAATTGCGAAAGGTCTCGATGCGTTGCGCCTGGAGGTAGATCGCGAAGTGGTCGCTGGCCGAGCGTACTGCCGGGGTCGGCGGTGGAACCGGCGTCGGCTTGAGCCAGGCCGGCGGCATGAGCGAGAGGTACGCGGTGATCCCCAGTGCGAGACCGAGAAATGCCGCCCGGCGAAACCTGCGCCGGCGCCCCAACGTGTCGTGGGCGACCTGGTGCTGTTCCTTTACCGACTTGAGCGTCTGCTCGTATTCGGCAACCAGCTTCCGGCTTTCGCTGCGTGGATCCGGGGGAGGGGACCCCATGCGCGGCTCCGACCGATGAGTAGTGGGGGAGAAACCTCTTCAATATAACACCCGCGTGCCTAGTCGTCGGTCACCCGCTCCCCGGCGAGGGCTCGCTCGACCTGGGCCGGAAAATTCCGGATGTCCAGCGGCTTGGTGATATACCCGTCGAACCCTGCCTCCAGTGCTTTTTCCCGGTCCCCGGCCATCGCGTGGGCGGTCAACGCCAGCACCCGGAGGCTGGCGAAGGGCGAGGCCCGGATCTCCTGAAGTAGCGCGAATCCGTCTTTTTCGGGCAGCTGGATATCCATCAGGACCAGCTCCGGCTCCGAAGCGCGGATGGTTTCTATCAGGCCGTCTCCGCTGGAAAGACCGATGATCTGGTGGCCTTTGAACGTCAGGACTGCGCTGCAAAGCTTCATGTTGTCGGCACTGTCCTCCACGACCAGGATCCGCGCCACCGGTGCCTCCGTAACAAAGGAACGAAGTAATGAGGACTAAGGACTAAGTGCTAAGTTAACCACTCTGCATCCTGGTCCTCAGTCCTCGGTCCTCAGTCCTCAGTCCTGTCTTTGGTCCTGTCGTTCGCTCCGGTCGCCAAGTACAATTCCGCGAATGAAGATTGCCGGTGTCGTCCGGGTCCCCGGCGACAAGAGCATCACTCACCGCGCCCTGATGCTGGCCGCGCTCGCACCCGGTGCCAGCTACCTCGGCGGCGCGCTCACCTCGCTGGATGCCCGCTCCACCGCGGGTGTGCTGCGCCGGCTCGGCATCGAAATCACCCCGTTACGCCCATTGCAGACCGTCCAGGTGCGCGGTCGAGCGCGTTTCCAGCCTCCGGAGAACTCCCTCGACTGCGGCAACTCGGGCACCACGGCCCGGCTGCTCCTGGGCCTGCTCGCGGGGCACCGGTTTGCGGCCACTCTCACCGGTGATGCCTCGCTTCGCCGCCGCCCCATGCGCCGAGTGACCGGCCCGCTCGGAGACATGGGCGCCCGGGTTACCGAAACCAGCGGCGACGGACTGCCGGTCACGATCCGGGGCGGCCCGCTCCGGCCGATTCAATACCGGATGCCGGTCTCCAGTGCCCAGGTGAAAAGCGCCCTGCTCTTCGCCGGTGTTGCCGGCAAGGTGGCGGTTGACGTGCACGAGGCGCAGGGCCGCTCCCGCGATCACACTGAACGCATGCTCGCCGGAGCCGGCTACTCGGTGCGCAACGAGGACGGCTGGGTTCGGTTCGCGCCGGACAGCAGGCTTTCCGCGTTCGACATGCAGATCCCCGGCGATGCGTCGTCGGCCGCCTTCCTGGTCGCCGCGGCGCTGCTGGCTGAAGCAGGGGAGTTGACGCTAGCTTCGGTCGGTATCAACCCGACCCGGACCGGTTTCCTTGCTGTCCTCGCACGGATGGGTGCGTCGGTAACCGTCGAACCCACCCAGGTGGAATACGGTGAGCCGGTGGGAGACCTGCTGGCTCGGCCGGCCGGCCTCCAGGGGACCGCGATATTGCCGGAGGAAATCCCCGGACTCATCGACGAGATCCCCATGCTCGCGATTCTCGCGACCCGGGCCCGGGGGACCACGGTCTTTCACCAGGTGGGAGAGCTTCGAGTGAAAGAGAGCGATCGGTTGGGGCTGCTGGCAACGAATATCCGGGCCCTCGGGGGCAGGGCCGAGGTCCAGGGCGAGAATCTCTGGGTCGAAGGAAGCTCAGAGCCGCCCAGGGGGCGGGTTCACACCGCGGGAGACCACCGGATCTCGATGGCATTCCAGGTGCTGGGCACCGTGCCCGGATCCCGGGTTCGGGTGGATGATCCCGGTTCAGCCGACATCAGTTTCCCCGGGTTCGCCGGAATGCTGAGGTCGATCCAGGCTCGGAGATCCCGTGGCTAGCCGGGTCATCGCGATCGATGGTCCATCCGCTTCGGGGAAGTCGAGCACTGCGCGCGCAGTGGCCCAGGCACTCGGCTTCGCCCATCTCGATTCCGGCGCGCTCTACCGCGGCGTCACCCTGGTGGCACAGCGGGAGGCCGCGCGCGATCCCGCCCTGGCTGTCGAATCCCTGGACACGATCGGGGCTGAAACGGTGCTCCGCTCAGCGGAGGATCGCGGGTTGCGATTGCATCCCGACGGCACCGGCTTCGCCATCTATCTCGAAGGCGAGCCGGCCGACGACCTGATCCGGTCGCCCGAGGTGACGGCTCGGGTGTCCGCCGTCTCGGCGCTGCCGGTGGTCCGCGAGTGGGTCAACAGTTACCTGCGGTCGATGGTCCGCGCGGGGAGCGACGTCGTGGTGGATGGGCGCGACATCGGAACGGTGGTGTTTCCCGAAGCCGATCTCAAAGTCTTTCTCACCGCCTCGCCCGAGACCCGGGCCGGCCGCCGCATCAGCCAGCGGGGGCATGTCCAGGATCCCGACCGGCTGCGGGAGGAAACCGCCGCGCTCGCCGCGCGCGATCACGCCGATTCCACCCGCGCCGTCGCCCCCCTGCGCCGCGCCCCCGATGCCATCGACCTCGACACCACGGCGCTGACGTTCGAGGAGCAGGTTGAACGGATCGTCGCTCTGGCGCGTGAACGCTTTAGTGACCCACGGTGACAGCGGTCACCTGCCGGTCGGGGCGAACTGACTATCCTCGTCTATGAATTCCCCACGCGCATCAGGAAAGCTCGGAAGTATTGGCCGCTGGATCCTGGTGCTCCTGGCCGTGCTCGTCGGTTCCACCTTCCTTGCGACCGGCCTGGTGATGTACTGCGCGCCGACCGGGCCGGCGACCGCTACGTCCCCCCAGCCGGTTCCGCCTCCCGACACCAGCCGCCTGGTTCACGCGGCGATGCGCAACGTCCATTACCGGGTCGATGACGACATCGTGATGCGGATTCGCTATCTCATCGGATCGCTGGTCCCCACCCATGCGGATTCAATACCGGTCTTCGACCAACCGACCTCGTTCAGTATCCGGGTCACCTCGGCGGAAATCGCGCTCGATACCGTCAGCCTGAGCCAGCTGCTCAATCGCTACGTGTTCGGCTATCGCGGGGCCCCGATTCATGATCTTCACGTCTCGGTCGAGGGTGAGCACCTGAAGCAGCGCGGCAAGCTCGGCAACGTGTCCTTCACCATACTTGCCGAGATGAGCGTGACCGGAGGCGGCCTGATTCGGCTGCACCCGGTGGATGTGAAGGTCCTGGGGATCAACGCCGATGGGCTGATGGACAAGCTGGGGATAGAGCTCGAGGAGCTGGTGAAGGTGAGGTCGGGAGGCGGAATCAGGATCGAGGAGAACGACTTTCTGCTGGATCCTGGCGTCATCGTCCCGCCGCCCCGGATCGATGGCACCCTGAAGTCGGTCCGGCTGACTCCGGGCGCCGTCGTCCTGCAGTTCGGGCCTCCTGATTCGCTGCCGGCCCGGCCCTATTTCAGCGGGACCGAGCCTGCGGCGAACTTCATGAGCTTTACCGGCTCCCGGCTTCGCTTTGGCAAATTGACGATGAGTGGAACCGACATGTTCATCCTGGATCCCGACCCGTCGGATCCTTTCGACTTCTCACTGGCGCACTACCACGAGCAGCTGGTTGCCGG
>JBDTTZ010000269.1:0-1783 GCA_040008015.1 Gemmatimonadota bacterium | reverse complement strand
CCGATCCTGGTCGCCGAACTGGGGCGGGTGAGCCAGGGTCCCGCTGTCCGCCGGGGCATCGCCGAACTGGACGGCCGGGGCGATGCCGTCGGGGGCATCGTGGTCATGCGCTTCGGGGAGAATGCCCTCGCCACCATCCAGCGGATAAAGCAGAAGCTGGCCGAGATCCGGACTGGGCTTCCCCCAGGAGTGGTGGTTCGTCCGGTTTATGACCGGAGCGACCTGATCGAACGCGCCATCGACAACCTCCGCGGCAAACTGCTGGAAGAGTGCCTGGTGGTGGCCCTGGTCTGCGTGGTGTTCCTCTTCCACGCGCGCTCGGCGCTGGTAGCCATCCTGACGCTGCCGCTTGGGATCCTGATGGCATTCCTGGCAATGCGCTGGGTCGGCGTGGGCGCAGATATCATGTCACTCGGCGGAATCGCCATCGCCATCGGCGCCATGATCGACGCGGCGATCGTGATGATCGAGAACATGCACAAGCATCTCGAACGGGCGGTGGAGGCGAAGGGAGCCAGCGGCGGCAGCGCCCGGCTCGACAGCTCGGTCCTCACCAGGGCCGAGCGTTGGCAGGTGGTGCGGGAATCCGCGAAGGAGGTCGGCCCCGCCCTCTTCTTCTCACTTCTGATCATCACGGTTTCCTTCATCCCGGTCTTCTCGCTGGAAGGCCAGGAGGGACGGCTCTTCAAGCCGCTGGCCTTTACCAAGACGTTCGCGATGGCATCGGCAAGCATCCTCTCCCTGACCGTGGTTCCCGTCGCCATGGGCCTGTTCATCCGGGGGCGAATCTTCCGCGAGCGGGCCAATCCGATCAACCGATGGCTCATCGCGCTATATCGGCCGCTCATCACCTACGTCCTTCGGCACCGCTGGGGTGTCATCGGCGCCGCCCTCGTTTGCCTGATCCTCACCTTCATCCCCTGGGCCCGGATCGGCAGCGAGTTCATGCCACCGCTGGATGAGGGGACCATTCTCTTCATGCCCACCACGCTGCCTGGGGCCAGCGTGGCGCGGGCCCGGGAGATTCTCCGTATCCAGGACAGCGTCCTGAAGCAGTTTCCAGAGGTCGAGCACGTGTGGGGCAAAGCCGGCCGGGCGAACACGGCGACCGACCCCGCCGGACTCGACATGTTCGAGACTACGATCTCCCTGAAGCCCCAAGACAACTGGCGGCCGGGGATGACGTCCGAGAAGCTGGTGAGCGCCATGGATTCCGCGACCCGGATGCCCGGCGTCACCAACGCGTGGACCATGCCGATCAAGGGCCGCATCGACATGCTGGCGACCGGCATCCGCACGCCGGTCGGGATCAAGATCTTCGGACCCGACCTGGCGGAGTTGGAACGGCTGGGACGGGCGGTCGAGGAGGCGGTGAAGATGGTGCCGGGAACCCGCAGCGCCTTCGCCGAGCGGGCGGTATCGGGCTACTACCTGGATATCGACATCGATCGAAAGGCCGCGGCGAGACATGGCCTCAACGTCGGCGACGTCCAGGCGGTGATTGCGACGGCCATTGGCGGGATGACGATCACCCAGACTGTAGAAGGGCGGGAACGGTACGGCGTAAGAATCCGGTACCCGCAAGAGCTGCGCGACAACCCGGAACGACTCGCCTCCGTGCTGGTTCCCGTGACCCACGGCCTTGGTAACGCCGCTGGGGGGAACGGCGGGAGCATGTCGGGGGATGGATCAGGCAGCGCCACTGGGCGGGAAGCATTCGTGCCCCTGGGCCAGATCGCCACGATTCGCCAAGTCGCCGGACCGATGGTGGTGCGCACGGAGG
>JBDTTZ010000268.1:0-5136 GCA_040008015.1 Gemmatimonadota bacterium | reverse complement strand
CCTATGACATGCTGCAGACCGCGTCGCGCAACCTGGGGTGGCAGACCCACTACCTCAGCCTGGTGTACACGCCGCGGAAGGCGATGAGTGCCATCATCGCGGCGGAAGCGATGCATCGGCTGCCGAGGATGAAGTCGTACGGGAACTATCCGGAGAACACCAGGTTCGGCGACTTTCACGTCTCGGCCGACAGCAACCTGGGCGAGCTGGTCGCGCGGGATGCGTTTCTCTATGCGGGCTCGACCAGCTCAATGCCACCCGACCCGGCAGCGCTCACCCGGATCGCGGGCTACGGCTCTTCACCCATCGTGTCCTACCAGGGCGAGGGGATCTATTTCCTCGACAAGGTACGTCCCGGAGTCTGGCGCCTCGAGGTCTATCCCGATGCGGTGCCGATCCGCGATCCCTTCGAGCCGATGAGCCCCGACAAGATCGTCACCCGGGCGATCAGCCGTGAATGGCCCATGACAATCACCTTGCTGGACCTGGGCGCTTCCTTCACCGTGGAGGCCCTTGGCGGCAATCGTCATTCTCAGACAGCCACAGGGGGTGAATTTGTGGCCTACCCCGGGGTCTACGTGTTATCGGCTCATGGCTTCGTCGGTCAGGCGACGCTGCCAACCCACCTCGGGAATATCGATTTCTCGGAGTATCATGCGCCGCCAACCGATGGCTTGCCGCCTGAAGTCTCTTCCCTTGCCGGGCCTGAATATCTCGCAAACCGGGATGCCGAGATCCGGGCCCGGGTGGTGGACCCGGTTCCGGCAGACTCCGTCAAACTGTTCCTGCGGCGGGTGGCGGGAGACTGGTATCACGCGCACACCATGCGGTCGAGTGGCGGCTATGAATACGCCGCGACGGTTCCCGCCGCGGAGCTGTACCAGGGACCCTATGAGTTCGTGATCACACGGTTCCGCGGTGACTCGGCCCTGACCTTCCCCGAGGCGCTGCACCAGCAGCCCTGGGACTGGAACTACCATGGGCGGGGCTCCTGGAAGGTGAACGTCGTGGGTCCGCGCACGCCGGTCAGACTGTTCGACCCGGCCAGCGACGTCCGGCGGCTGGCCTTTACCCGGATCGGCGATGCCGGGCGCCAGGGCCTGTTCAGCGTAGGACTATCCGGGCTTACCGGGGAAGCGGTTTTCCATCTCGAGCTTCCGGTCACGGCGAGTGGGTGGAGCCCTCCGGACTATACGGCCTCGCTGGTCATCGTGGACCGCATCAAGGCCCGGCAGGAAACCATCGCCGGCGCTCAGGCGGTTCGGCTCCGGCTGCGGGGGCTGGGCGCCCGCCAGGTTCTCCATGTCACCCTGATGGAGGACGACGGCACCAGTTGGACGGCGACTGTGCCGGTGGACAGCAGCTGGAGTGAACCGTCGGTGCCGCTCGCGTCGTTCACCGCCGGGCGAGGGGTCCTGCTGCCCGAAGGCTTTCCCGGGGAATGGAACTACTGGGTAGGACCGGCAACCGGGCGGGGCGGGGCTGGGGATCGTCCGCGGCTCGACCACCTGGAGCGGATCCAGCTGTCGCTGCGACCCGAGCAAGGCGTCTCCGTCACGCCTGGGAGCTACGGCGTTGAGGTGGAGACCGTGGCCCTGGTGACAAAATGACTGGCCACAGATTACGCGGATGTACGCGGATATGACTACATCATTGGGTAATCCGCGCGACTCCGCGCAAATCCGTGGCAAAAATCTGTTCTAACATCCTGTTGATAATCTGCGGCTGCTCGTCCACTGAATCGCCGCGAGACACCCCGATCCCGGTACCGCCCCTCCTGGGTGCGGACGTCTCGGCGCTGGAGCGCATCGAGCAGGCCGGCGGCGTGTTCCGCAGTGGCCGGCAACCTGGTGATGCTCTCGCGATCCTGCGGGCCCGGGGCAGCAACCTCTTTCGGTTGCGCCTGTTCGTGAACCCCAACGGCCAGGAAGTGCAGGTCAACGACCTGGCCTACACCATTCGTATGGCCACCCGGGTGAAAGCCGCTGGCGCGACGTTGCTGCTCGATCTCCATTGCTCGGACACCTGGGCGGACCCGGGTCACCAGGATACCCCGGCGGCCTGGGTCAGCCTCGATATCGATGCCCTGGAGCAGCAGGTCGAGACCTATACCGCCGATGTGATCACGCAGCTCAAGCAGGCGGGGGCGTTACCCGATATCGTGCAGGTCGGAAACGAGATTGACGGCGGTATGCTGTGGCCGCTGGGGCAGCTGAGCTATGGGAGCGACTCGCTGGCCTCGTGGGACCGGTTCACCCGGCTGCTCAAGGCCGGGATCAGCGGCCTGCAAAGCGCGCTCGGCCCCGGCGATACCGTGCGCGTCATGCTGCACTACTCGCAGGGCGGCAACAGCGGCGGCACCCAATGGTTTTTCGACCACCTGGATGCGCGCGGGGTGTCGTACGACCTCATCGGGCTGAGCTACTACCCCTGGTGGCACGGTACCCTGCTAAGTCTCAAGGCCAACCTGAATGCCACGGCGCTGCGCTTCAACCGCGATGTCATTTGTGGTGGAGACGTCCTACCCCTGGCGGGCCGGTGGCTGGGAATCCATAGCGACGAACCGGGCTCCGATGATCTGGGCGGTCTCTCCAACGGGACAGGCGGCGTTCCTGCGGGATGTGCGCGACGCGGTGGGAATGGTGCCCAACGGGCACGGTGCCGGGGTAGCCTGGTGGTATCCGGAGTCGATCGAGGTTCCCGGGCTCTTTATCTGGGGCGGCGGATCGCTTGCCCTGTTTGACGGCGGCGGGAACCTGCTTCCCGCTGCTACGGTCTTACGGATACCGTGCTGTTGAAGAGCACGGAGGCGACCTCCATATCGACGATCCTTCCGGGGATCAGCAGGACTTGGCCTGAGCGGTAAGTGTTCTGTCCGGGAGCGGCGGCGAGAAATTCCACTGCGCCGTTGTCGACCAGGTTAGGGGGGACCACAAACGTAGCGGTCATTCCGGGGTGCACGGTGCCCAGTCGGTGGTTGATGCCGGATCCGACGACGTGAATATCCACGGGGATGGCAAAGTTGTTGGTCACCTGGACTCGGACGGGCTCACCCGTCGGCGACGGCGAACCCCCGCCACACGCCGCGGCCACGAGCAGGAGCCCGGGAATGAGAAACCGCAGTCCGCGAAGCACGTGGTGCCTCCCTCTACCCGGGAATGAAAGCAGGGTCATGCCGGGCCGCCGGCGCGCTTGCCGCCCCGAAAGGCAAAGGTGAGCATGATGAGGCCGAAGACCAGGAGAACGAGGCCCCACCACAGGTTCACATTGATGCCCAGCGAGCGCGAGTAGATCGCGCGGTCCGATATCATCCCGAACGCGGTAAGCAGCACGCCGATGATGGAGAACAGTCCCCCGATGGGGAATCGCAGGTCGAGGTTCATGGGCGGATCACCAGAAGATGATGTTGAGGACGAGCGTGAGTCCCAGCACGATCACGCCGAGCGTGGCAGGCCGCCGGTACCACACCAGCGCTCCGTCAGTCTGGCGCGGGGTCAGCGAATACACCAGCCCGGTCAGGTCGGCGTCCGACTTGTTGGGACGGGTCATGAGCGAAATGATGATGGTCGCGAGGAAGCAGACGGTCCACGCGACGATGGCGGTCCAGAAATTCTGCGCCATTTCGCTGGGATAGGTGTGCATCACCGTCCCCAGGAACCCGCCCTTCAGCCCGGGGGACCCGCCATGCGGCAGCGTGAGCCCGTGGTGCACGGCCGCGGCCGCGGTGCCGATCAGGAGTCCGAAGAACGCGCCGTGCCCGGTGGAGCGGCGCCAGAACATGCCCAGCAGGAAAGTCGCGAACAGCGGGGCGTTGACGAAGGCAAAAACCAGTTGGAGCATGTCCATGATGTTGTTGAAGCGGGTCGTCGCATAGGCCGCCACCACGCTGAGCAGGATGCCGAACACCGTGGCAAAGTGCCCCATCCGGAGGTAATGCTTGTCGCTCTGTCCCGGCTTGATGTAGGACTGGTAGATATCGTAGGTCCACACCGTGTTGAATGCGGTGACGTTCCCGGCCATGCCGGACATGAATGACGCCATCAGCGCGGTGAGGCCGAGGCCCAGCAATCCGGTCGGGAGGTAGTGGGCGAGCAGGGTGGGCACCGCCAGGTTGTAGTTGGGCAATCCGTCGGCGCCCAGCGGCAGCAGCCCGCCCCGGCTGTTGTGCAGCGCGATGGCGATCATCCCTGGCACGATCACCAGGGCGGGGAAGAGCATTTTGGGAATCGCGGCGATGAGGGGAGTGCGGCGCGCGGCATTCATGGACTTGGCGGCCATGGCCCGCTGGATCACCAGGAAGTCGGTGCACCAGTAGCCGAAGGACAGGACGAAGCCGAGGCCCATCACCATGCCGAACCACTCGACCCCCATCGGGTTGCTGCTGGCTGAGCCGAGGTGGCGCCACGAGTCGGACCAGGCACCGGGCGCGTATCCCGCGCTGGTGGCGACGGGAATCAGTTTCTCCTTGAGTCCGGACCATCCGCCCAGGTCCTTGAGGCCCAGGAGCACCAGGGGAAGGAAGCCCAGGACGATGAGAAAGAACTGGAGCACTTCGTTATAGATCGCCGAGGTGAGGCCGCCCAGGAAGATGTAGGCCAGCACGATCACCGCGGACAGTACCACGCTGGTGTGGAAGTTCCACCCCAGGACCAGCTCCAGCAGCTTCGCCAGGGCGTACATCGAGATGCCCGAGGAGAAGATGGTCATCACGGCGAAGGTCATCGCGTTGAACCCGCGGGTCTTCTCGTCGAAGCGGAGCTTGAGATATTCGGGGACCGACCGGGCCCGGGAGCCATAGTAGAACGGCATCATGAAAATGCCGACGAATACCATGGCGGGGATGGCGCCGACCCAGTAGAAGTGGGCGGTCATCATCCCGTACTTGGCGCCCGAGGCCCCCATGCCGATCACTTCCTGGGCGCCCAGGTTGGCCGAGAGGAATGCGAGGCCGGCGATCCAGGTCGGGATGGAGCGGCCCGAGAGGAAGAAGTCTTCGCTGCTCGTGATGAATCGGCGGAGGGCCCAGCCGATACCGAGCACGAACGCGAAGTAGACGATCAGGATCGCGTAGTCGATCGCGCCGAGGTGGATCTGTTGCACGGTCGGTATTCCCGGAGGCGGGTCGGTGTGAGAAAC
>JBDTTZ010000267.1:0-5540 GCA_040008015.1 Gemmatimonadota bacterium | reverse complement strand
ACTACAAGGTGACCGGAACCGAAAACCGGGGCGGGACCCAGGCCCTCCGGATCGAAACCGCCTTCAGCCTTTCCCAGACCGGGGAGATCAACAACGCCGGCGGCACCCTCGGCGTGGACGGAACCGGCACCGGGACGGCAACCTATTTCGTCACCGACAACGGGCGGTATCTCGGCGGCACCTCCACGGTCAACTCCGATTTGCAGATCACCACGGCCCAGCTCCCGGAGCCGATTCCGGTCAAGGCCACCAACATCGCCACGATTTCGATTATCAACTGATTACCTTGGGAGCATGACTCTCCGGCGTTTCTTCCGATTTACGGTCCTGCTGGTCACGGCAGCATGCGCATCCACGCCTAAACCAGCAGGGCCACCGGGAGGCCAACCCACCACGGCACCACCCCCCGGCCAGTCTTCCGACAAACGGGACAACGCGATTCTGTACGCCGCGTTACCCCTCGCGCACTACGTGCTCGAGTCGCGCGACAGCCTGGCGATGGAAATGCCGGACGGCTCGTTCGGGAACTTCAACGAAAAAGCTTCCTACCTGACGATCACCCTCGCCCCGGCCGGCGCCAGCCTGGCAATGACCGTCGTGCTCGACTCGATGCGCCTGACTCACCCCGACAACCTGGTACAGCCCCTGGTCGATAGCGCGATCGGCAGCCGCTGGCAGGGAATGCTGGCGTTCAATGGCAGGGTGGAATCACTGGACCCCAATCACTCATCGGTCATGGGGGAACAGGTGCGGACCAGCCTGCGCCGGTTGTTGCCGGTGCTTCCGGCATCCGGCGTCAAGCCGGGCGACCAGTGGTCGGACAGCGCGTCGACGACGCTGACGATCGTCAACGGCTTGAGCGTCCAGGAACACCGGACCACCGCCTATCGAGCCGAGAAGCTGGAGACCCTGCGCGGCGTCCGGGTGCTGGTGCTGCAGAGTTCGACGACCTACCGGGTGGATGGCGCCGGCACCAGCTATGGCCAGGAACTGAGCATCAGCGGGGGCGGGGGGGCGACCGGCACCCATCGGATCACCACCGATGGCCGGCTGTTCGAAGCGACCGTGAGCGACTCGGTCGGCATGTCAATTTCGGTGCCGGCCGTCGGGCAGACGGTGCCGACAGTGGCGACCTCGCGCTATTCCCTCCGCCTACTGCCGTGAGTGTTTGGCGAAAGGGAATCCGGATTATTCTGTGGGGTGTGGCGCTGTTCTTCCTGTGGCTCTTCGCGGTCTGGCCCCCTCCCGCCTGGTTTGGTTCCCACTATCCCTCGGAAACCGCGTTCATGCGGATGCGACGCGGCCAGGCCGACTCCAGGACACCGGCCCGGAGCTACCGCCCGGTGCCGCTCGATTCCATCGCCAAGGCGGTCGGCCGGACGGTAACCATCGGCGAGGATGACGATTTCTGGAATCATCACGGCATCGACTACCGGTCGCTGCGGCACGCCCTGGGCTACAAGAGGGACTCGTTCTCGTGGAGCCAGGCCAGGGACCGAAAGGACCTCATGGCGGTTCTGGGACAGGCCTGGGAGCGCAGGGACGCCCTCCGGGGGGCCAGCACCATCACCCAGCAGCTTGCCAAGAACCTGTATCTCTCTCCCTCCAGGAATCCCCTCCGTAAAGTGAAGGAAGCGGTGACCGCCTACCGGCTGGAAGCGGCGCTCAGCAAGGAGCGGATCCTGGAGCTCTACCTCAACCTGGTGGAGCTGGGCGACGAGGTGTGGGGAGTTGAAGCGGCGAGTCAGAAATACTTCGATCGGCCGGCACGCCGGCTCTCGACCGAGCAGGCCGCGGCGCTGGCGGGTGCGCTGCCGTTCCCCCTGTCATCCAATCCGGGCTATCGCCCGGGCCGGATGCGCTGGCGGCAGAACCTGATCCTGCGGAGGATGCGGGGAGAGAACGTCGAGGTGCCAAAGGTAGAGACCGAAGTGCTGCCGCCGCCGACGCTGGACACCACCACCGTCATACCAATTGAGCCGGTCCCGTTGGATACGGTCCCGGCTCAATTGCCCTTCGACAGCGTAATGACTCCAGACTCGTCAATCCAGCAGCCGTGACGGCCTTCGAGGTGTGAGGTTCAGGACTTCACCAACTCAACGCGCCGGTTGGCCTGACGCCCCTCGGGAGTGTCATTGGGCAGAGCGGGCTTGGTGGAGCCAAATCCTCGGGCCGTGAGGCGAGCGGGGTCGATCTGGTACACGGTGCTCAGGGCCTGCTTGACTGCCTCAGCCCGCTGCTCCGAGAGGGTCTGGTTGGTGGCCGCCGCCCCGACATTATCCGTGTGTCCTTCGATAGTCAGCTGGAGGTCAGGGTGCTCGCTGAGCATCTGGGCGATTTCCTTGAGCGTGGGCGAGGATTCCGGCCGGATCCGGTCGGAGCCGGTATCAAAGTAGATCCCCTGGGTTGCGACTCGACCACTGGCGGACAGCTCATCATAAAGTTTCTTGCCTCCCGCCATGATGCTGATGTTGCCCAGGAAGGTCGGGGCATCTTCCCGGCCGGCTAGCTCGATCGAAATCTTATTGGAACGCCCCAGCTCGGCGTTGGGAATGTTGGCCACCCGAGTGTCGTTCATGTAAACCTTCACATAACGCCCATCGGCCATGATCCGCCCTCGGAACATCTCGCCCGCCGCCATGGTGCCGGGCGTAAATCCCTGGGTCGGATGGGTTGCTCCGTAGACTCCGGCCTGACCCTTATCGTTCAACAGGCGGAATTGGACGATGTCCGCGGCGCCATCGGCAAAGCGCAGGGTCATCCACATATTGGACGGAGGAGGAGTGGCATCGAACTCAACGGTGAATCGCTCGGAGAGCTGCTCCGGAAGCGGGATATTGAACTTGGCAGGCGAACTGGTCGCTCGGAGCAGTCGGACTCCCTGCCACTCCGCGACCTCCATGTTTCCGTCCCCAAACTCCAGGCGGCGGGGGAAGTCGCCCACATTGTCCCGGGTGAAGTCTTCGACAAACAAGGGCCGGGTTCCCGGAGTGAAGTCATAGTTCACCCAGGCGCCTTCTCCGACCCGGCCTGAACCGGCAGCGGGAGCCGGGGCGGTCGGTTCCGTCTTGCTGGAATCAATGACCACCTGTTTCCCCTCGGCGCGCGCGCGCTCCTGGCAGGCGGTATCGGCCAGCGCACAGGTGATTCTGGCTTGCACGGCTTCCTGGGCTTTGCGCCGAAGCCCCCCAATCTGGCCCGATGCCGTGCTCACAAAACCAAGCGAGAAAGTGGCGGTTACCAATCCGAGCGTTAGTGTTCTGATCATATCCAGCTCCTTCCAATGGAATTTGGGGCCCCCGGTCAGTCGGGAGGCGCGCCTACTGGTTTTCTGGAATGTCAGGCCATAATCTGGACGGCACAGGTTGCCCCAATCTGAGCACTGGTTCCAGATTCGCAAGTACGCTCCTACCTGCCCCCCCCTTTACAACGACAAAGCCCCACGAACGCGTGGGGCTTCGGTATTGCTTCAGTCCGCTTCAGTCCACCAGCCGCAGCGGCATTACCAGGGTCAGGTAGCTCGCCGAATCGTCCCACCCCACCGGCTCACAGGTCGCCGCCCGCTCGGGACCCTTGAAGGTCAACCGGACCTCGTCGGTCGGGATGTACTTCAGGATCTCGAGCAGGTACGCCGCGTTGAAGCCGATCTCCAGCGGATCGCCTTCGTAGGTGACGGTCACTTCCTCCTGCGCCTCTCCCAGGTCCGGCGTCTGCACCGAGAGCTTGCAGGAGCCATTGGCGAACTGCATCCGGATCCGGTGGGTCTGGTCGCTGGCCACGATGCTCATCCGGCGGAGGGCCGATGTCAGGGCCGACTTGTCCGCGGTCGCCGCCTTGTCGTTCTCCCGGGGAATGACCTGTTCGTAGTTGGGATAGGGGCCTTCGATCAGCCGGGTGTAGACGTGGGTGGTCGCCGACCGGAAGCCCAGGTGATTCTCGCTCCGCGCAATCTCCAGCTCCTCCTCCGCGCCAAACAGCCGGCGAATCTGCTCCAGGGCCTTGGGCGGCACGATCAGGTCGGCCTGGTTCTTGGCGTTTCCGCCCTTGGTGGGGATGTCCATCCGGGCCAGCCGGTGTCCGTTGGTCGCCACCATGCGCATCCGTTCGGGGCGCAGCTCCCAGAGCACCCCGTTCAGGATGGGACGGCTCTCCTCGGTGCTGGCCGCAAAGGCGACGTGGCCGATGAGTTTCTGCAGGTCGGTGGCTGAGCTCTTCCAGGCTCCATCGAATTTTACCGAGGGGAACGCGGGGAACTCTTCCCGCGGCAGTCCCAGCAGCCGGAACTTGGTCCGGCCGCACTCGATCGTCATCCGCTGTTCGCCCGACCCGGTAAACCGGATGGCCGCGCTCGGCAGCTCCCGGACGATTTCCACCAGCTTCTTGGCGGGGAGGGTGATCGCCCCCTCCTGGTCCACCGAGGCCGGGATGCTGGTCGAGACTCCGATGTCCAGGTCGGTGCCCGACAGGCGGAGCGAGTCCTTGCCGGCTTCCACCAGGATGTTGGAAAGAACGGGAAGCGTGGTCTTGGTCGGCACGCTTGCCGCTACCGCCAGCAATCCTTGCTGGAGTTGTTCTCGTGCGATCGTAAACTTCATCTCACTCCCCGGTGAGGCTGATAAAGACTGTAACTACCCGAATATATAGAACTAGTAGCAGTAGTAGAGGGTCTGGATATGTGGACGCACTGGGTACTGGTAATGTCCACAACGACTTCAGACCGGTTCCCGATGTTGGCAGCGTGTGGGGGACGGGGACACTCTTGCAGTTTTCCCGGCCTTCTCCGCATTACCCACACCGGCACATTCGTCCCGGCGACTATTGTGCGAACAATTCTTGACGAGCCATTTCGATGCGCTCGCGCAGGCTGCGATCCCGGGCAATCTGGCGCTGCACTTTGTCCACGCTGTGGATGACCGTGGAGTGATCGCGGCCGCCGAACGCCTGTCCGATTTCTACCAGCTGCATCTGCAGCAGGTCGCGCGCAAGGTACATCGCGATCTGGCGGGGCACCGTCAGCGTCTTGATCCGCGCCTTGGAGCGCAGGCCCTCGGGGGTGACGCCCCAGCGGCGGGCGATGACCTCCTGGACCTTGTCGATGGTCGGGAGCGAGCGGGGTGCCGGAGCGCTGCCGTCGTCCCCCACCTTGATCTTGTCGGACAGGGCATCGCGCGCCAGCTCGATTGACACCTCGCGGTGCTTCAGCGAGGCGAAGAGCAGCAGCTTGATGATGCAGCCCTCGAGCTCCCGGACATTGGACCGGACGTGCTCGGCGATGAAGCGCAGGACGTCGTCCGGGATCGTCAGTTCCAGGTGATCCTGCTCCTGCTTCTTGCGCAGGATGGCGATCCGGTGCTCCAGGTCGGGCTGGCCGATGTCCGCCACCATGCCCCACTCGAAGCGGCTCACCAGCCGGGCCTCGAGGCCGGGGATCTCCTTGGGGGGCCGGTCCGAGGTCAGGACGATCTGCTTCTTCCCTTCATACAGCGCATTAAAGGTATGAAAGAACTCTTCCTGGGTCATTTCCTTGCCTTCCAGGAAAT
>JBDTTZ010000266.1:0-2549 GCA_040008015.1 Gemmatimonadota bacterium | reverse complement strand
CGCACCCGGAGCGCCAGGCTGTCCGAGTCCGCCTCGCGCTGCCCGATCACGGCCATGTAGGGAATCTTCTGGACCTCGCCGTCGCGAATCCGGTAGTTGAGGGTCTCGCTGCGATCATCCAGGTGCACCCGGAGTCCCGCTGCCTTGAGCCGGGTGACCACGCCCCGGGCCGCCTCGACCTGGGTATCGGAGATCGGGATCACCCGGATCTGCTCGGGGGCCAGCCAGGTGGGAAACGCCCCGGCGAAATGCTCGATCAGGATGGCGATGAAGCGTTCGAAGGAGCCGTTCACCGCGCGATGGATGACGACCGGCCGGTGCTGGGTGTTGTCCTCCCCGACGTAGGTCAGCTCGAACCGCTCCGGCGCTGCATAGTCCAGCTGGATCGTGCCCAGCTGCCAGCTGCGGCCGATGGAGTCGGTGACGTCGAAGTCGATCTTGGGGCCATAGAATGCCCCGTCGCCCGGCTTGAGTTCGTACGGCATGCCCGTCGCCTCGAGCGCCGCGCGCAAACCCGACTCCGCGCGGTCCCAGAGCTCATCGCTGCCAATCCGGGTTTCCGGCCGGGTCGCAAACTTGACTCTGACTTCGAGCCCAAAGGTGCGGTAGTAGCCCAGGATGAAGTCCATCAGGAACTTTACTTCCCCGGGGATCTGGTCTTCGGTCAGGAATACATGGCAGTCGTCCTGCTGGAACTGGCGGACCCGGGTCAACCCCGAGAGCGCGCCGGTCACTTCGTTGCGGTGCAGCACATCGAAGGTGACGTAACGAAGCGGGAGTTCCCGGTACGAGTGCCGCCTGGCAAGGAACATGAGATAGTGCGACGGGCAGTTCATGGGCTTGAGGGACGAGTCGTGCTCGCCGGTTTCCTTGTTCAGCACCATGAACATGTTTTCGCTGTACTTGCCCCAGTGCCCCGACATTTCCCACAGCATCTTGTTGTAGATGAGCGGCGTTTTGACTTCCTTGAACGCCTCCTTCTGGAGCTCCCGCACAAAGTCGGTCAGCAGGTTGTAAAGAATCGTCCCCCGTTCCGTCCAGAACGGCGCGCCCGGCGCCGAGGGATGGAACATGAAGAGATCGAGATCGCGACCCACCCGCCGGTGGTCGCGCTTCCGGGCTTCCTCCAGCCGGTTGATATACCCGTCGAGATCTTCCTTCTTGAACCACGCGGTACCGTAGATTCGCTGCAGCATCTGGCGGCGCTCATCCCCGCGCCAATACGCCCCCGCCCCGTGGAGCAGCTTGAAATACTTGAGCCGGCCAGTGCTGGGGATGTGAGGCCCCCGGCAGAGGTCCACGAAAGGGCCATCAGTATAGACCGAAATGACCTCGTCGTCCTTGAGCTCCGCGATCCGCTCCAGCTTGAGCGGGTCGTCGGCAAAGCGCCGGTTGGCCTCGTCCCGCTGCACTACTTCCCGTACAAACGGGTAGTCCCGGGCCGCCACCTCCACCATTTTGGCCTCGATCTTCTCGAGATCCTCGGGGGTGAAAGGCCGGTCCACCTGGAAATCGTAGTAGAACCCGTCCTCGATGGCGGGTCCAAAGCCGATGCCGGCGCCGGGGAACAGCTCCCGGACCGCGGTCGCCATGATGTGGGCGGACGAGTGGCGGAGCAGCTCGAGGGCGGCCGGGTCCTTGTCGGTCAGGATGGCGACGGTCGCATCGGACTCGATCGGCCGGTCCAGGTCCCAGACCTGGCCGTTCACCCGGATGGCCAGCGCGGCCCGCGCCAGGCCGGCCCCGATGCCCTGGGCGATGTCGCGGCCGGTGGATCCCCGGGGGACCTCGCGGACGCTCCCGTCGGGCAGCGTGATCCGGATGTCGCTCATGGCCGGGACATCTCCACCGGGACCGGCGTGGCCATCGATTCCGTCTTCGTCACCAGCATGAAGAACAGAACCAGTCCCACCAGGACGATTGCGGCCGGGAGCAGTACGCGGGACATCTCCCGGAACGAGACACGACTGTCGTCTTCACGGATCATAGAGAGTAGAAAGTAATTATATTTGTGCGGTCTCACAGGACCGCCGCACCGAGGAGCAATCGTGCCACAAAAGAAGCGACTCTCCGGAGGAGAGATACTCGGCTGGACCCTTGCCGGGCTCGGCGGGGGCCTGCTGGCCGGCGCCGCGCTTGCGGCGATGACCGGCCGCGGGGCTCCGGCCCGGGTGCGCCAGGTCATTACCGGGTGGCGGCGCACGCCGGCGTCCAAACCGAACACCACCGGCGGGGTGAACGCCGTGCGCGCGGCCCTGGATGAGTCGGATCTTCGGACCTTCGCGATCCAGATCGTCCCGGTTCGCCCCGGCGTCGTCGAGCTGCGCGGCTGGGTACCCACCCGGCCTATTCGAGCCCGCGCGGTGCGGCTGGCCTGCGCCGTGACCGGGATTCAGCAGGTGATCAACGGCCTCCTGGTCCTCGGAGAAGACGACAAGCGCATGAAACCGGTCTCCGGCCTGGCGGACCAGACGGCATGAGCGAGCCGCTCGCTCCGCAGTACGATCCCTCCCACATCGAAGCCGACCTGTACCGCTGGTGGATGAGCC
>JBDTTZ010000265.1:0-15454 GCA_040008015.1 Gemmatimonadota bacterium | reverse complement strand
ACCAGGACCATGGCGGCGCTGGTCGTGGCCACCACCTTGGTCAGCGAGGCCAGGTCGAAGAGGGTCGAATCCGGATCGGGAACCGGCGAGCGGGCTCCCGGCGCGAGGTGGCCGAAGCCCTGGGAGTGGATGATCCCGGTGGAGCGACCGACGATGACCACCGCCCCGGGATAGACTCCCTGGCTCACCCCGCTCGCGACCGCGGAGTCGAGGGCCTGGAAGGTGGAACCCGGCCCCGCGCCGGCGGGGCCGGGAACCGGACCCAGCCAGCTCAGGGGCATGAGAATTCCGAGCGCCATCCAGCGCCTGAAGCCGGCGATCATCATGGGGTGAGGATTTCTTTGACCGATCCGGTCGGCAACTGATACAGCATCAGGGCGGTTCGACGATCGCGGTTTGAGAGCTCGGAAACCCGGGGCTCGGGGTACATGACATCCCCGGGGTTGGCCGAGTGGGGCAGCCCCAGCGAGTGTCCGATTTCATGCAGGGCGACGGCAGCGAGAGCGGCCGGCGGCAGGGAAGTGCCGTGGCCGTCGGTCACAGCCAGCGTGATGGACGCATGGCGCACGCGACCCAGCTGATCCCAGGTGAGGTCGGTCTGCCCGGTGCGATCGATAGTGAAGCGGTCGATCCACCGCACCGTGATGTCGGCTTCGAGCGTGTCCGTCACGGTGCTGAAGGCGAGCCCCGGAATCAGGTTCTCCCAGGCCCGGAGCGCATCGCGTACCCGGTCCGGCATCGTCGGCGAAAACCACGAGGCCGAGTTGAGCACCAGCGCCACGTGGATCGCACGGCGCTCTTCCGTGGCCCAGCGGCGGAGCACTGAGTCACTGGTGAGGAGCAGGGAATCGAGGTAGGTCTCGCGGCCCTCGTTGCTCAGGGCCCGGCGCACCGCAAGGCGGGCCAGCTGCTCCAGCGTGGCTGATGCCGGAACCGGAGAGGCGGGCGGCTCGATCGGCCGGGTTCGGGCCGGAAGGTCGGACCGCGCCACCGGGGCGGCAGCCACGTCCGGTGGCACGATGGCCGGGGCCGATCCCGGCCGGAAAAACCGATCCGCCAGGATGACCACCAGTACCAGCAGGGTCAGTGCAGGAAGCAGAAACCGTCGCATCGCTTGCCGCAAATATGATGAGAAATCAGGGGTTAGAGCCAGCGCGGGGCGCCGGCCTGGTCAAGTGCAATTTCCGGGCTGATTCACCCTCCCCCGGGCCGGCGGGTTGTCATCCCTGCTGCTACAGCTAGAATTTGGCCGTCCCGAGCCTGCCCTTGCCCTTTTCCCGCCCAGCGGGAGGCCCCGAGAGTGCTGCGACTACTGGCCCGAGTGCTGGTCCGCTGGCGATGGCCCTGCCTGGCGATGTGGGCCGTCGTGGGCGCCGTAGCCGTAGCGCTGGCACCCCACACCCAGCACCGCCTCAAGACCCACGGGGGAAGTGGCACCCCGACAGAAGCCTCGGCGGTGGACGACCTGTTGCGCAGTCGATTCGCGCGGCCGCTCAGCGAGTATCTCGCGGTGACCCTGGAAGCGCCGATCCAGCTGGGAGACGGCGCCGGCGGGGCGGCAGTAGACAGCCTCCGCCAGGCGCTCGTCGTTCTGCCCTACGTGAACGGAGTTCTCTCGTTCCATTCCACCGGGGACAGCACGTTTCTCGGGCGGGATGACCACACGACATTTCTGATCATCGCGCTCCGGGTTCCCACCGGCGACAGCGCCGGCGGCCTGGTGGCACCAATCCGCCGGCTGGTGAGCGCCCAGGTGAACGCCCTGCCGGTCCGGGGACTCATTGCCCACGTGACCGGGCGCTCCGCCCTGGACATCGATGTCCGAACCGTCAGTGGCGAGGATAGCGTCCGGGGAGAGCTGATCTCGATACCCCTCACGCTCACCGTCCTGATCTTTGCGTTTGGCGCCCTGGTCGCTGGACTCCTGCCCCTGGTCATCGGATTCCTCGCCATCAGCGTGAGCCTGGCCCTGATCGGGGTGGTTGCCCGGTTTACGCCGATGTCCATCTACGTGCTGAATCTCACCACCATGATCGGGCTGGGAGTCGGCATCGACTACTCCCTGCTCATTGTCACCCGGTTTCGCGAAGAGCTGAATCGCGGCCTGCCCCGCCGGAACGCGGCGATCCGGACGGTGACCACCGCCGGCGGGGCCGTGATCACCTCCGGCCTGACCGTCATGGTGGGCTTTGGAGCCTTGTTGTTCACGCCGCTGGTGGACACCCGGAGCATCGGCATCGGCGGACTGATCGTGGTCAGCGTGGCCATGGCATTGTCGATCACCCTGATGCCCGCCATGCTGGCGATCCTGGGCCGCGCGATCGATGGACCCAAATGGCTGGCCCGGCGTCTCGCCTGGTATCACGCACCGATGGTGTGGGAGAAATGGGCCCGCAGCCTGAGCCGGCATCCGATTCGGGCGCTCACCCTGGGCGGCGCGGCGGTCGCCTTACTCACGTTCCCGCTGCTGTTCATCCGGATCGGCCTGCCGGCCCGAAACTGGTGGACGCCGGGCACCGAAGCGGGCCAGGGCGTCGAAATCCTGAACCGGATGGGCGTATCGGGGGTCATCACGCCGGTGCGGATGCTGATCGAGGCACCGGAGGGTGAGCGCGTCGTGAGCGCATCCTGGCTTCGAAAACTGCGGGCGCTCTCCGACTCACTCAAGGCGGATCCCCGGGTTCGGACGGTGCGAAGCGTGGTGGACTTGCGGGCGAAGAGCTCGATCCTGGGATACTCGATGCTCTATAGCGACATCGGATCGGCCCGGTCGCAGTATCCCGGGTTCCTCGACGCGTATCTCAGCCAGGACAGCAGGTTGACCCTGATGGACGTCCTGCTGTCCGATTCAACGACCCTCACGTCCGCCATGGGAGTGGTCCAGCGCGCCCGCCGGCTGGGCCATCAGCTCATGCCGGACAGCACCGGTGCCAGGGTGTGGGCCGGCGGATTCGTGGCATCGAGCCTGGACCTGCAGGAAAACCTGCTCCAGCGATTTCCGCTCATCGTGCTGCTGATTCTGCTCACCACCGCCGCCATGCTGGCGGTTGCCTTCAAGTCCGTGCTGGTGCCGATCAAGGCGATCGCAATGAACACCCTGTCGGTGGGCGCCACCTTCGGGCTCATCGTGCTGGTCTTTCAATACGGCTGGGGGGGGCGTTTCCTTGGACTGGACGGGCCCACCGAAGCGATCTACGTCTTCGTTCCGGTGCTGGTGTTCGCGGTGGTCTTCGGGCTCAGCATGGACTACGAAGTGTTTCTGCTGAACCGGATCAAGGAGGCATTCGACAAAACCGGCCTCAACGACCAGGCAACAATGGAGGGATTGAGCGCCACGGCGCCGGTGATTACGTCGGCGGCGCTCATCATGATCCTGGTATTCGGGGTATTTGCGTTCGCGCGGGTGCTGGCCATGCAATTCCTGGCGTTCGGACTCGCGGTGGCCGTCCTGCTGGACGCGACGCTGATCCGAATGGTGCTGGTGCCGGCCTTCATGCATCTGGCGGGGGAGTGGAACTGGTGGCCGGGCTTCAGGCCCCGGGGCAAATCAGCTGCAGTCGGCCAGCCCCTCGATCGTCGCTGATCCCACCGGCACGGCGTTGCCGTGGAACAGGTAGCAGCTCTGGGGAACCAGCGGCGCATGAGAAATGGTCGCCGACCAGCCGGCGGGCGTGGCCTCGTTGATGACCAGGACATTGCCGGCGGTGAGCTGAATGCCGAGGGCAACCTGGTCGTTGGTATAGGTTGAGCTGCTGTAGTAGAAGCCTTCTTCGGCGGAGGCAAGGTTCCGCAGGTCGGACTGCATCGAGGCGAGGATGGCCTTTTCCTTGTTGCGCGCCAGCCGGGGAATCGCGAAGATCGACAACAGGCCGATGATCACGACTACCGTCAGCAATTCGATGAAGGTTACGCCGCCCGGATTCCTGATCACCAGCCCTCCTTGCGATACCTTCAGGATATTGCCTTTAGTGCTTCGCGTCCAGCCAATTGGGACCGGTGCCGATATCAACGACCAGGGGAACCCGCAGCGTGACGGCGGTGGTCATGTGATGCCGCACCAGCTCGGCCAGGCGGACTGCTTCTTCGGGCGGGGTCTCGAACACCAGTTCATCGTGCACCTGGAGCAGCATCCGCGCCTGAAGCCCTTCGGCCTTGAGCGCGTCGTGAATCCGGCGCATCGCGATCTTGATGAGATCCGCGGCCGAGCCCTGGACCGGTGAATTGGCGGCGGTACGCTCTCCGAAGGACCGGATGTTGAAGCTCTTGTCGCGAATTTCCGGGATGTAGCGCCGGCGCCCGAAAATGGTCTCCACATACCCGCGTTCCCTGGCCAGCTGGACCATCCGGTCGAGATACGCCCGCACTCCTGCAAACCGGGTGAAGTACTGGGCGATGAACGCCTTGGCCTCGTCCTGGGTGATTCCCAGCTGGCGCGCCAGGGCGAAGGGACCCTGGCCGTAGATCGTCGCGAAGTTGATGGTCTTGGCGCGTCCCCGCATTTCCCCGGTGACCTGCTCGACAGGGACATCGAAAATGATCGCCGCCGTCTGGCGATGAATATCGCCGCCCTGCTGAAACGCCTGAATGAACGCCGCGTCCTCCGCAAGATGAGCGATGAGCCGAAGCTCGATCTGGGAATAGTCGGCGACCAGGAATTGCCAGCCGGGCGCGGGCACAAAGCCGCGGCGAATCTCCTCCCCCCGGGCCGTCCGGATCGGAATGTTCTGGAGATTGGGCTCGGATGAGGACAGCCGGCCGGTGGCCGCGCCTGCCTGGTTGTACCGGGTGTGGATCCGGCCGGTGCGGGGATTCACCCTCTGGGGCAGCACATCCACATAGGTGGAGCGCAACTTCTCCAGCTCGCGGTACTCCATGATCAGCCGGGGCACCTCGTGTCCCATGTCGGCAAGCTGCTCCAGAACATCCGCGTCGGTAGACGGCCCGGTCTTGGTCTTCTTGAGAATCGGCAACTGGAGCTTGTCGAACAGCAGCTGGGCCAGCTGGCGCGGCGAGTTCAGGTTGAGATCGGTGTCGGACGCCTGGGCGATGCGGGACTCGAGAGAGCGGAGGTCGATGGTGAGCTGGCGGGAAAGCTGGGCGAACACGGCGGGATCGACACTGACCCCGGCCCATTCCATGTCGGCCAGCACCCGGACCAGCGGCAACTCGATGTCGTGCAGCAGCGGCTCCAGTGCCTGGCTCTTGAGTCCCTCGGCAAAGAGCTGCTCCAGCGCCAGCACCGTGGTACCTCCCGCGCCCGACCACGCCGCGGCGTCGGCAAGACCCACCTCTTCGAACGGAACCTGGGTCTTCCCCTTGCCGACCAGGTCCACGAATCCCCGGAGGGGACGGCCGAGGTGCTCCAGGCTCAGGGTCTCCAGCATGTGAGAGCGACGCCCCGGGTCCAGGACGAAGCTGCTCAGCATGGAGTCATAGACTACGCCGGCGAGATTGACGCCCTCCTGGCGCAGCGTCTGCAGGTCTTCCTTGACGTCGTGGCCCGCTTTGGGCACCGCCGGATCCTCCAGCAGGTCCTTGAGCGGCTGCATGAGCGGATCGGAGAACCGGGGCAGATTCCGCACCGGCTCGGTCTCCATGAGACCGGCGGACGTCCGGTGACCAAACGGCAGGTACCACGTCTCCTGCCCGGCCGCTAACGCCAGGCCGACCAGCCGGCTGTCGCGCGGGTCACCGCCGCTGGATACCGTGTCGAACGCGATCAGGGGAGCGGCCCGGAGCCTGGCGATCAACGCGGGCAACTCGGCAGGATCCGCCACGGTGACGGCGGCCGACGGCAGCGCGGGCGCCGGAATGACCGGTGCGCCGGGAACCACCGACACCGGCAGGATCGGCTGCGAGGCATTCTGGAGCCCGAGCCGGCTGGCCAGGGCGAAGAACTCCAATTCCGCGAGCACCCGCCCGAGTTCCTCGCGATCCGGCTCCTGTTCCCGGAGCTTCTCGAGATCCACTTCGATCGGCACGTCGCGCCGGATCGTCACCAGCCGGCGCGACAGCAGCGCCTGCTCCGGCTGCGACAACAGCGCCTCTCGGCTCCGCTTGGCTTTGACCTCAGACGCGCGAGCGAGCAGGGTATCGAGATCATGATATTCCGTCAGCAGGGCCACCGCGCCCTTGTCTCCGATTCCCTTCACTCCGGGGATATTGTCGGAGCTGTCACCGACCAGCGCGAGGTAATCCACGACCTGGGCCGGCGTAACGCCAAGCCGGTCAGTGGCATTGGATAGGTCGATCCATTGCTCTTCGACCTGGGCCGAACCGCCGCGCCCTGGGTTGAGAATGGAGACTCCGGGCCTGATGAGCTGGTAGAAATCCTTGTCCGCGGAAACGATGACGGCGTGGAAACCACTCTCGACCGCTCGGTCGGCCAGAGTGCCGATCACGTCATCGGCCTCATAGCCGTCAACCGAAACCATCGGTATCTGAAAGGCCTTGAGCAGCTGGGTGATTCGCTCCACGGAGCGGTTGAAATCGACCTGCAGCTCTTCGTCCAGCTTGGTGCGGGTGGACTTGTACTCGGGGTACACCTCGGTCCGAAACGAATCGCCGGCGTCGTTGATCCAGGCGAGGTAATCGGGCCGGTATTTTTCCCGCAGACGCACCAGGAAGTTTGCCACCCCCAGCGCGGCAGAGGTGTTTTCTCCCTTGCTGGTCCGGAGCGGGCGGGCCATCATGGCGTAAAACGCCCGATAGATCAGGCCGTAACCATCAACGAGGAAGAGTTGTGGAGGGGTATGCGCCATTACAGAATTGTAGGATTGATGATTGATTGAGGGAATTGAGTGGGAGATCGGAAGTTCAATCCCACAATCCCACAATCAGTTAATCCCTCAATCTAATGGCGTTGCCTGCGGTGCCGATCCACCACCCGGTCAAACTCGGCCCGGGAGCTGGTGGTAAGCCGGAAACGACCGAAGCCGGTCTCGTCCAGGAAAGTGAGCTGGAGCCGGTCCTGAGTGTAAACCCACCGGATGATTCGACCCTGGCTCAGCGGGCTCGAGTCATAGACCTCGTCCGGCTCGCCCAGCATGATGTAGACCTCTCCCCGATCGGTCCGCCAGCCGGGGGCCCCTTCATCCCGAAAACGCGTATTGGCGATCCCCAGCCGCTGGAAATAGAGATCCAGCGCTTCGTTTTCCGGTGTGCTGGCGATGGGATCAGTGCCGACATAGAAGGCTCTCCACAACCGGGACCGCTCCGAGGGGGGCGCCTTGCGGAGGGAGTCGAGCTTGTCCTCATATCCGAAATAGCGGAGCAGGGTAATCATCTCTTCGTAGTTGGTCACCACCCAGGCCGTCGACAGCGAGACGATCGCTGACGCGGTCTTCTGAGCGGAGCCGCTGCCCACGATCAGCCGGAGCTCGCCGAGCGGCGCGCTGTCCGGCGTGAGCCGGATGACCTGGCCCTCGACATCCTGGTGGCCTTCGAACCGGAGCGAGTCCTGGTACACGATGCTGTCGGTGGCGTCGTGAATCTCGAAGGGAAGCGCCGTCGGTCCGCTGAACTGGTAGCCTTCGACGTAAGCGAGAAGGGTATCGCTCCCGTAGGCGACGGTTCCCCGCGGGTTGAGCACCAGACTGAGCGGGTCGGACTGGTGCGCACGACCGGTGACCTCGTAGGCCACGAGCGGCGCGCTGAAGCTGTTATCGGTAAAGCCGGGGACCTCGACCGAACTCTCCACCCGGCTCTGCTCCGACGATCCGCGATCCTTGATCGACACCGAGACCTTATAGCTGCCCGGCACCAGGTGAAACGACTGCTGGAACAGCACGCTCTCCTCGTTCCGCATCGTCTCGCGGAAGGAGCCGACCTGCACCACCTCGTCGCGGGCCACGGTGATGGCCGGGCCGGTGGACGGCTGGAACTGGATGTCGATGTGATACCGCGCGACGAAGCGATTGTCTTCCCGCTGGAAGGAGAAGACCCGGTTTTCAAAGGAGAGGCCCAGCATCACGATGGACGAGTCCCCCGGCCCGGCGGCATACGCCAGGTTGCCGATGAACGGAACCGGCGCCGGCGCGACCAGGCGTCCCAGCTGGCGGTAGACCGCCGCCATGTCCAGGACCTGAGTAATGGACTTCTCCGGCGACGTGGCAGTGCTCGACCCAACTCGTTGCCAGCTGCCGCAGGCAACCAGCGATACCCCCGCGAGAACTACCCCTGCGTACCGACCCTTCACATGTCCCCCGATCACCCGGTAACCGACCTGTTCATTGGGGCGAAGGTTAGCGGCCCCGACTTCGAAGCGTCAAGTCGAACGTCTTGCTGCATCGTCAGATAGGAAGTACCTTGCCACGCTTATGTCGCAAGAGAATCTGGCCGGCCGGAACGTCGCAGGGTACCGCCTTCTCCACCATGTTGGAGAGGGAGGAACTGCCGCGGTCTATCGCGCGGAGCACCCGGAAAAAGGGGTCGCGGCCATCAAGGTCCTCCGGGCCCGCATGGGCCAGGACCCGGTGGCCGTCAAGCGTTTCCTGCGTGAAGCCGAGTATGGCTCCCGGGTGAATCATCCCAACATCGTACAAACCTACGCCTTCGGCGAAGAAGAAGGATTGCATTACCTCGCCCTCGAGTGGGCCGAAGGGGAACCGCTCGCCACCTTCGCCACCCGCTCGGGTCAGCTCTCCGCCGAGCTGGTCGCCACCATCATCGAACAGTTGGGTGCGGCGCTCAGTGCCGCCCATCACGAGGGTATCATCCATCGCGACCTGAAGCCGGCGAATATCATCTACAACCCGGCCAACAAGTTGCTCAAATTGCTCGACTTCGGCATTGCCCGGGACTCCGAGCTGGTCGCCGAGGAGCGGCTGACCCGCACCGGATTCTTCGTGGGCACCCTGCAGTACACAGCGCCGGAGGCATTGAGCGGTGAGCTGGTCGACGAACAGGCGGACGTCTACAGCCTGGCGACCATCACGTACTATCTCCTCGCCGGCACGTTGCCCTATAATGGCAGGTCCCCCCGGGAACTCTTTCAGCAGTTGCTGTCGCAACCACCAACTCCGCTCAACCAGGCCAGGAAGGGACTTCGCTTCCCCGACGAGATCGAAGATGCCGTCATGAAAGGCCTGGAACGAGATAAGGAGAAGCGTTCCAAGACGGTGGACGAATTTGTGGCCGGTGTGACCACGGCGATTCGATCCGAGGGTGGAAAGAAGGGGGGCCTCTTGGCCGGCCTCTTCCGCCGCAAACCGGGGTAATCCGTGTCAGTTGAGGACCTGCGCCTGCTCCTGCTCGACCGGTCGGTACGGCGCGGGGATTTCGTTCTCGCCTCCGGCGCCCGCTCTTCCTATTACATCGACGCACGACTCACCACCATGTCGGCCCGGGGCCTGGTTCTCATCGGCCAACTCGGGCTCGAGACCATCAGGCAGGCGGGGTGGCAGCCCGCTGCGGTCGGCGGCCTGACCATGGGGGCCGATCCCGTCGCCTATGCCATCGCCGCGGCGAGCTCGACGAAGGCCACTATCGTCGAGGCCTTCAGTGTTCGCAAAGCGGCCAAGACCCATGGCACCGGGAAACGAGTCGAAGGCAACTTCCGGAAGGGAGACTCGGTCGTCGTGGTCGAGGATGTCATAACGTCCGGCGGCTCGGCGCTCCAGGCCATTGAAGCAATCGAGTCCGAGGGGGGCCACGTGCTGGGGATACTCGCGGTGGTGGACCGGGAGGAAGGTGGCCGCGAGGCACTGGAGAAAGCCGGCTACCAAGTGCGCAGCCTGATCACCGCGCGGGAATTGGGCCTGGTGAAATAAGGGAATGTGGGAATGGGGGAACGTGGGAACAGCAGTCAGCCGTTCCACTATTCCCGCATTCCCACATTCCCGTATTTCAGGGTCCCCCCGACCGGAAAACGCTGCGCCGTGTCCGTCGTCCCATTCCCTGCTGCCAGGGGATGAAAACTCCGCAGCGCTTCCCGATACGGGGTGACCATGATCTCGAGAAACCGAGTTAGCGCCGCCGCGAATGGAAGCCGGCGACGGAACTCGGACGAAGTAATGCCCATGAGCGCACGCACATGGCGGCCGAAGCTCTGGGGCGAGGAGTACTCCAACCGATAGGCCACGTCCGCGACGGAGAGGCCCTGCCCCTCGAACAGCGCGGCGGCATGCAGCAACCGGATCATGGCGAGATAGCTCTTGGGGGACGGCAACCCTGATCGCTGGAAACGGGACATCAGCGTGCTGGGCCGGACGTGCAGCCGCACCGCCAGGCGGCGGACCGTCACCGTCTCCGGCGCCAGCCGGATCATGGCCTCGAAGAACAGCCTGGTGTCTGCCGGGACCTCTCCCAAAACGTCAAATAGGGGACCCTGGATCCGCGCCGACGAGCGGCTGGCGGGACCGGAGACCAGCTCGCGAAGCCGCTGCCACCCGCTGGGGGCGGTTACGTCTATCACCTGCCGGACCCCGGTCGCCCCCAGCTCGAGCAGCGCCTGGCTGGCCTCCGGATCGTGCCGGGACACCAGGGCGACGGTCGGAATCTCGGGGAAGTCGCGAACCAGGTGCTCTACCGCGTCAATCTGGGTGGTGGGACAGCGGTGCACCGACAGGATGACAGCATCGACAGCCCGTTCTCGTACGACTCTTATGGCCTCTGGTATGGAATCCCGGTGGACCACGGCAAAACACCCGTTTCCGGCGGCATCGACCCGGGGGCGCTCGTCGGGCCGGAGCACCGTGGCAACGAGGTGGGCTGCCGACTCAGGCAGGAATTCGAGGCTCGGCATTGGACGACTTTCTCAGAGGCGGGGCGACAATAACCCGCCCCCTTCAACCCAGGCACAAACCACCTGTGGCGCGGGAAGTCGCGGACTGGATTGTTCTTAGGCAACCCTTTGGAGGGCATTGGCATCTATGGGGTGACCACTTTGGCTCACTCCCCAAGCCTGAACCGCCCTTATAGACTTGAATCGACCCCGGTAACCCGGCGGAGCCCCATACACTGTGTCCCACCCGGATTAGTGCGATGACAATCGAAGCCGAAGAACTGGTCGCCCGGCTTCAGGCCGCGCTTGGCACCCACTACCGGATTGAACGGGAGCTGGGTCGGGGCGGCATGGGCATGGTCTTCCTCGCCACCGATACCGCCCTGGACCGTCCGGTCGCGGTCAAAGTCATGCACCCGGACCTTTCGGTGCATGGCTCCATTATCCAGCGCTTCCTGGCGGAAGCCAGGATGATCGCCAGGCTTCGCCACCCCAACATCGTTGCCGTCCACGCCGCCGGTGAAGCCACCGGCATTTTCTATTACGTCATGGACCATGTGCCCGGAGAAACTCTCCGGGAGCGGTTGAACCGGGCCGGCAAGCTCGACCCCGAGGAAACCGGGCGCATCCTGGCGGATATGGCGGATGCACTGGCCGCGGCGGGCCAGGCGGGATTGGTGCACCGTGACATCAAACCGGAAAACATTCTGCTGGACGCGGCTACCGGGCGGGCCTTGCTGGCCGATTTCGGCATCGCGCGGGTGGCCGCCGCCGAGACCTCGCTTCAGCTGACTGGGCAGGGCATCGCGGTCGGCACTCCGACCTACATGAGCCCGGAGCAGGCGGCAGGCGAGACGGTCGATACCAGGAGCGATCTCTACGGGCTGGGGATCGTGGGGTACGAGATGCTCGCCGGCCAGCCGCCTTTCCGCGGCGCCAACGGCGCAGCCGTCATTTCGCTGCAACTCTCGGAGAAGCCGGTGCCGATCGAGCGGCTCCGGCCGGACACTCCCCCGGCGCTGGCCGCCACGATCATGCGAGCGCTGGAGAAGTCACCGGACCGACGCTGGCAGACCGGGACCGAGATGCGCCGGGCGCTGGACGGTGACCCGGGTCCCCGGCTTCCGAAGATTCCTGGCCGGGCCCGCCGGGCGCCGGTGATGATGGCGGTCGGAGTGCTGGTGTTGATTCTGGGCGCGGTAGGGCTGGCGCTGGCCGGCGGGGATGGACCGCCGCGAGGGGTGAATCCGCGCCACTCGATGCTGATCCTGCCATTCGACAACCTGCGGGACGACCACACCGTGGACTGGCTGCGCGAGGGAAGCGTCAACATGCTCTCGCTCAACATGTCCCAGTGGAATGACCTGTCGGTCGTCGATCACGAGCGGCTGCACGACCTGCTGAGCCACCAGAAGCTGGCCGGCGATGCTCCGATCGGCCTGGAAATGGCGCGGCAGCTGGCGCGCGACGCCGGGGTGTGGACCGTTGTCCTGGGTGACTTTACCCGCTCCGGCGATTCGCTTCACCTGGCGGCCCGGGTGTACGACGTGGCGTCCGGAGAGCGAATTGACGTGGCGCAGGTGGACGGCCAGAGCGGGGAAGATCCGCGGCCGCTCTATGACCAGCTCGCCGCGCGCCTGCTGGATCTCTCGGGCGCTCCCGGGGCCGTGCGCTCCAACCTGTCATCATTGACGACCCGGTCGCTCGAGGCGTATCGCGCCTACCTGCGCGGAATCGACTTGCTGAACCAGTGGGAATTGACCAGCGCGGAGCAGGAGTTCCGCCAGGCGCTGGACGAAGACAGCACCTTCGGGCTGGCCTACTACAAGCTGGCGCTGACCCGGGGCTGGATGATCGGCGCCAACGACAGCACCAGCTTCCAGGCCATCGGCCAGGCCACACGATTCTCGGCCGGCCTGCCGCAGCATGAGCGTACCGTGATCAACGCGTATCGCGCCTTTCTGAACAGCGACTACGTCACATCACAGTCGCTGTATCGCTCGCTGCTGGCGCGCGATTCCAACGACGCCGATGCCTGGTATGGCCTGGGCGACGCCCTGTTCCACGACAGCAGCAGCGTGAACCTGGCGCGGAACCGGACCGCCTCGCTCCGGTCCTTCAACCGCACCCTGCAGCTGGACCCGGCCTATACCCTGGCGTACGAGCACATCATGAACATGCTGACGGATGCGTCGAGTGACCGTCCCTTCATGGCGCTGGTGGGGCGGGATTCCTTCGTCCTGGCCTTCGGGAAGAATGGGCAGCCGTCGCTCGACAGCGCACGAATCCGGCAGGCTATCGTGCTGGGGCGTGCCGAGGCGCTGGCCGCGGGTCGCCAATGGGTCACCAATCAGCCGGACGCGATTCGCGCCCACACCAACCTGATCGAGGTGTTGATCGCCAGCCGCGACTTCGACGGCGCGCTGGCGGAACTGCAACGCACCCGGGCCATGCCCGCGGGCGCCACCCGGCCCGACCTGGTCTTCACCGAGGGACGGATTCGCTTTGCGTCGGGCGATATCGAAGGCGCGGCGGAGGTCTTCCGCCACGCCATGGACACGGTGGAAGCCGGCGATTTCAGTCTCGCCCCGCCCTCGAGCTATGTCGAAGTCAACACGGCGGCGGGAGTTTTCTCCTACGTCGGCGACCTCGACGCCGCCACCCGGGCCATCCAGCTGGGCGACTCGGTGCGCCGGCTGATCCGGCCCGGGATGATCGACGAGCATGCCTACGAGAACTTCCAGCGAGTGGCGCTCGGAATGCTCTACGCCGGCTCCGGCGGACCGGTGCCCGAGCTCAGGCACTTGTGGGAGAGCGCCGCCGAGGAGGCGCGGACCGCGACGCAATCGCGCCGGCCCGACCTGGCCCGTTCCGGCACCCCGGCAGCGGTCGGTCTCTTCGGCGAGGGAGACACCACCGCCCTGACCGAGCTCAAGGCACTGACCCGGGAACCGCTGGCCAAGGAATTTCGGGCGCTGATCGCGGTGAAACGGGGCGAGTCGGCCGAGGCGCGGAGGATACTGGGCGAGGAAGATTCCACGGAGATGCGGATGGGATGGAGCGGCGATATCACCGACCGCCGGCCCTACGCGGCGCAGGCCTGGTACCTGCTCGGCGATTATCAGCGGGCGATCGACATCCTGGATGGCTTCGATCCCGAGCATCTCTACAAGCGCGGTTTCGATTATCGCTGGAGCATGGTTGGGCGGGTCCGCCTGCTCCGGGCGGCGGCGCTGGAAAAACTCGGGCGCCGGGCAGCGGCCGCGACCGAATACCGCGCGGTGCTGGCCCAGTGGAAAGAGTCGACATCGCCGGTGCTGGAGCCGTACCTCCGGCAGGCGCAGCAGGGACTGGCCCGGACCACCGGTGAGGGCTGACCGGCAGGTCGGTGCCGAGCCGGTTATCTTTGGAGCACGGGCAGGGTGCGATGGTCGCGGTGGCCTTCGGGTCGCCGAGGAAAGTCCGAGCTCCGCCGGGTAGACTGCCAGGTAACACCTGGGCGCCTTCGGGCGACGGAAAGGGCCACAGAAAACAGACCGCCCCGAGCAAGCGTAAGCGAGCGAAGGGTAAGGGTGAAACGGTGGGGTAAGAGCCCACCGCGCTTCTGGTAACAGGAGCGGCACGGTAACCCCCAGTCGGAGCAAGGCCAAATAGGCGGCGAGGTGTGACCCACACCGCCCTTCCGGAGCGATCCGGATGGACAGCCGCGGGTAGGCTGCTAGAGGTGTCTGGTGACAGGCATCCCAGAGAGATGACCATCCTTCCAGCGTTACTCACGTGACGTAAAGGGAGAACAGAACTCGGCTTACGGCCCTGCCCCCGGGGCCCCGGCGTCGCTTCGGCGCCGGGGCCTCATTGTTGCGCGGGGAAGGCCACCTTGCTCCGCATCGGCTGGCTGGCGAACTTTATGGCCCTGCAACACTTCAACTGTGAGCGGCTGTGAACTCTGACGGCCCTGACCGGCCTTATCCGGCCAAGTGGGAGAGCGTTGCCCATTTGCGGGTTTTTCGCGCCTCGCCTGGCGAGTGGGCCAAGGTGGCGGTCTGGCGCGCCGACATGCTGAAACGCGGGTGGCGACTACTGCGGGTGAGCTCCGACGCGGAAGAAATCGTCGCCGTTTTTGGAAAAACGAAGATTGGCCAAAATTCCTGACCCTCAACCAAGGCAACTTTCAATGTCTGCATCACGCTCCAGCACGTTCGCGGCACTGGCCCTGGCTGGCCTGGCCGGTGGAATCGTGCTCGCGGCTCCCCAGACCACCCGCTACAAGATCGAGACCCGCTCGGAGCAGATCGTGGATCTTTCCGCGGTGGGCCAGGGCGAGCAGAAAACCAACATCAGCCTCGTCAACTTCCTGACCGTCACCCTCAAGGACACCGCCGGGGGGCGGACGGTTCACGCGGTGCTCGACTCGATGCTCAAGGCCGACACCAACCCGGTCCCCGAGCAGAGCACGCTGGACAGCGCCAAGGGACGGACCTGGCATGGATTGATGGACCCGGACGGCCGGCTCTCCGGCGTCAAGCGGATGGACAGTGGACCGGGCGGCGGCGACCTGCTCACCAATTTCTTTCCCCGGGTGAAGCATGGCGCCAAGGTGGGCGACAACTGGACCGATACCAGTGAAACCGCGACCAAAGAAGCGGGGCAGTCGATCACCACCCGGACCATCACCAACTACAAGGTGACCGGAACCGAAAACCGGGGCGGGACCCAGGCCCTCCGGATCGA
>JBDTTZ010000264.1:0-3854 GCA_040008015.1 Gemmatimonadota bacterium | reverse complement strand
TCGACCTGGGCGCGGAGCACGTCGGCCTGCCGCCCCTCGCCGACCGAGTACATGGTCTCAGTAGTAGAGACAATGTTCCGGAGAATGTTCTGGGTCTCCCGCGTCACCACGATCGCCCGATCGACCTGGTAGAGCTCGTAAAACGCCATCGCAGCCCGGCTCCGTTCCGCCCATCGGACATCTACCACCCGCGCGGCGGCGGCGTCCGCCCGGGCGCGGGCAACCTGGCCGGACAGTCCCAGCTTGCCGGCCGTCGGAATCATCTGGGTCAGCTGGATCTGGTTCATGCCCAGCACCGGGTCGAGACCGAGGCCGGGCAGGGCGCGGTTCATGAGACCGAACTGTAGCTGCGGATCGGGGAGCCGCCGAGCGGGAGCGACGCGGGCCGCCTCCGCTCGGGCCGACGCGCTAGCCGCCGCGATCCGCGGGGTGCCCTGGTCCAGGGTGCGGTAGACTGCGCCGAGGGTGAGCGAGTCGACAGCCTGCGCGGACAACCCCACCGGGACGGCCAGGACCATGAGTCCGGCCAGGATGAGGCGTGTGCATTGAGCCATCATGGCGTCAATTCCCTCGCCGCCGGCATCGCTGCCGGTGTGACGAGAATAGGATTGCTAGAGAGTTTAGCTGCGGTGCTGCGACGAAGGCCGTGATATCTGGCCTTGAACTCAGGTGCGAGGAGGGGGGTTCGTCGGGGCGGTGGAAAGACTGGAAGGAGCGAGACAATCGACCAGGCGCTGTTGCGTCGTCACAGCGTCCACCCCAAAGAAGTGAGCCGGCGCGTCGACCCTGGCGGGGGAGACACAAGGCATCATGACCCCACATGACTGTCCCTGTTGGTGACTCGGAGCGCGGGGAGAGTGCGTGTCTTGCTGCGACCCCCCTGGAAGCTGCTGGTGCTGGGGCATCACCATTCCACCAAGGGAGCTTTCATGGTGGGCGGTCGGGTGGCCACACGCCGTGCTCGCACCGAGCAGAACCCCCTGCCCGGTGAGCAGCATCATGATTGCCGTGACGGTGTGTGAAACCCTGCCCATGTGTCCTCAAAGCTTGTACTGCTCATAATCGTAGCAACCAAAGAGGAAGGCGGCAAGAAACGGCGGTGAAGAATCCTTCATAAGAAGAGCGGCAGGGCCTCAGGGGAGGCCTGCCGCTCGGTACGGCTTAGATCCTGTCCGGCAGGCTCAGCTGGGTTCCTTCCTCGCGAGATCGCGGATGTATTTCGCCACCGCCTCGATTTCGTCCTCGCTGAGCTTGGCGGAGAAGGATTTCATATCCTTGTCAATACCATGCTTGAGAATCTTGACGATGGAATCTGCTGAGAGCGCGCTCACGAAGCCGCCCTCCCCGAGCTTCTTGATCTTCGGGTACAGTCTCACGGCCCGCTCCGGAGGAGCGCCGTTGATGCCATGGCAAGACTTGCATTCATCTCGGTAGACCGTCTGACCATCAGCCGTTTGGGCGGTCAGCCGAGCCGTGGGTAGCATGGCCGTGAGTACGATCCCCACGGCCACCGGGAAAAATCTCATATCATTCCTCCACCTTGAGGCGAGTCCGCGTGCATTTGGGCTTACGGCCCCGCAGTTAGAAGTTCAGCATCAGCTCCGTGGTCACGTTGCTGGTCCGGGGCAGGCCGCCCTGGGGCATGTCCCTGCGATACTCGATAGCCCAGCGAAAGTACTGAGGTAGATTGATCGGCAGCACCGCACCGACCACAACCCGCCGCATCGCGTCATCCGCAGCCTGGGTATTCGGGTCATTGGACTCAAAGCGACTGAAAACAGTCAATGACGGTTCCGAGTCCCGTACAAATGTATACTGGCCCGAGAGCCAGTATCCCAGGCCCTTGTCCTCAGCGGCGGTAAACGGGGAGCCACCACCCACGGGAAGATCCTTATCCCGGGCATAGATGACCGCGCCGAGCAACTCGAAGTTGTGGAAAATCTTGTTAGCGGTAAGGCCGAGGCGCAAATAGTGGGTGCTTAACCCAGTCGCCGACGGGTCCAGCCCTACAATCGTGCCGTAGTAGGCGGCAGCCTGCACCCCGGACCCGGCATGATCGATCAACAGCTGATCGGTCACCAGGAAGTCCTTCTTGGTATCCACATCAGACACGCTTCCCATACCCGAGGGGTCCACCCCGTTCAACACCTGCGCCGAGAGACGGTTCGCGCCACTGACGAAAAAGGCCTCCAGGCCCAGCTGATGCTCACCGAGGGTAAACGGCACTCCGCCGGTGACCGGGCCGTCGATTGGCAGCGGCGCACTGATTCCGATTGGACGATCGAATCCGGCGAGCCCCCATTCAGCCAGATAATGCATCTGGCCCACGCGGAACCCGGCGTATTGATGCTCCTTCCCCCACAGCGCCGAGACATGCGCGACCCGTTCGATTTCACCCTCGCTGCCATGCTCCAGCTCGAGGAACCCGGAGTAGGTGCGGCCGAAGGGCCCGGCGTAGAAGAGGGTGATGCCGGGCAAGGAGAACTGGCTGGCCGTCGTTGGCGCGCCACCAGTCGTTTCCCATTCATACTGTACTTTGCCGCCGGCCGCGAGATAGTTCTGAACCTTGCCAACCTCAACGTTTTCGCCGATCTCTTCCGGCATCCGATACCCTGCCCACTTGAATCGCTGCCCGTTCTCGTTCAGCCGAGGCACAGCGGGCAGATGGCAGGCTGAGCAGTTGACGTTGTATTTGCGTGCCCACGCCGGGATCAGGCCATGCACCCGAGCCAGCTCGCCGGAACTGTGTTCGGCGACATACCGTCGGGCCAGCAGGGCGAGGTCACCCGGCGCGCTGGCCGTGGGTGGCGTGGTCACCAGGGTGGCGAATGCGGCGAATGAAACTAGGAACATATCCCCTCTTTCTTGGTGAGAACTCCTCCAGCCCTTGCAACTACGCCACTCCACCCCACATCACGGGGGCGTAGGCGGTTCGGGAAACGTATCGTGAAACTCCGGCTGAACGATCTGTCCCGGCTTGCCGCGCAAGGACGACAGGTATTGCGCCAGCTCTTCGATTTCCTCGTGCGACAGCGTGGGAGGGCCAAACGCAGGCATTTCCGTGGTATCACCTCGGAACCGGCTCGGCATTTCGACGTAGCTATGCAGCCAGGCGGCAGAATGGTGCAACCCGATTGACGTAAGCTCGGGACCCTTGTCGCCACCTTCCCCAGCGATCGTATGGCAATCATTGCACTTCTGTGAGCGGTAGAGTGCCCGCCCGGCCCGCTCCATCGAGGTCAAGGAGCGACCCACCTCTGGCGGAGCCATGGGACCCGCCCCCCGGACCGCCGCACCGAGCAGGAGGCCGGATCCTCCGAGGATGAGAACCAACGCGCTGAGGGCGATAGGGCGGTGAAGAAGGTTTCGGGTGCTGCGACGATCGTAGAAGGGTAGCGCGACCATGGCGACGAGCAGGGCGGTTGGGATGCCAACCGCCACCAGACTTTCCATCGAACCGGGGACCAGCTTGAGCAGCTGGTACAAGGGAAGAAAGTACCACTCGGGCGTCGGGACGTATGCGGTGTCGGTTGGATCCGCGGGAGGCTCCAACGGGGCGCCGAACGCCAGGGCGAGCAGGACGATCAGCGCGACAACAATCGTCGCGGCGATGACGTCCTTGCCGATGATGTCCGGGTAGAACCGCACTCCGCCCTTTTTGCTGGCGCCGTACGCTTCCTTGTAGTAGTGCGGATACGTTGCGTCGCTGGTCTTTCGCGGTGCGCCATCCTCCAGGACCCGCGGCATGGGCGCGATCCCCTGTCTGATCACCTGCACCAGATGGAGAAACACGAGACCGCCGAGCAGGAGTGGAAGCCACAGAGTGTGAAACGCATAGAATCGGCTCAGGGTCG
>JBDTTZ010000263.1:0-2565 GCA_040008015.1 Gemmatimonadota bacterium | reverse complement strand
TGCTGGGGCTGGGCATGCGGGCCGGTCACCTGGTGATCGGAGTGGACGGGGTGCGTAACGCGCTCCAGCGGGGTGAGATCCGGTGCCTGGTCCTGGCGAGCGATGCCAGTCCCCGAGCGACTCAGAAGACCCTGGCGCTCGCGCAGGCGACCAAGGTGGCGGTGGTGCAGGGTCCCTCGGCCGATGAGCTGGGAATGAAACTGGGGCGTCCGCCGGTCATGGCGGTTGGGGTGCGCGACCGGGACCTCGCCAAAGGGATACAGGAAAGCGTCAAACACGATTGAAGATTGAACATTCATCAATCCTCAATCTTCAATCAGTCCAGGGAGGTTTGTTTGGTAAAGACACGGGTGCACGACTTGGCGGCGGAATTCGGTATCGATGCGGAGCAGCTGCTGACGCTGCTGCGCGACATGAACATCTTCGTGCGGACGCATCTCTCCGCGCTCGAGCAGGACCAGGTCTCCAAGATCCGGTTGCGCTGGGAGCGGGAAAAGCGGAAGGCAACGGAAGAGGCGCCACGAAAAGGGCGCCGGACCGCCGCCAAGGCGTCCACCGCAGCCCCGGCATCGACCGCCAAGACGACGACTGCGGCCCCGGCCAAGTCGGCCGCCACACCCAAGGCGGCCCCGAACGCCACCAAGACGACGCGGACCCGGGCGACCAAGACGGCGGCTCCGCCCCCTGCCGCTGATGAGCCCAAGCCGGCCCGGCGCCGGCGCACCGCAGCCGAAGTGGCCGTGTCCGATGCCCAGGCACTGGCGGAGAAGGAGAAGGAAGAGAGCCTGGCCGCGCTGGAGCTGGAACGGCCGAGCATGGAGCTGGCGGAACCGGCCATCTCGGCCGCTTCGCTGGAAGAGCGAGCGCGCGCCCTGTTCAAGGACCTTCCCCCGCGCTCGGCGGATGACACGGCGGTGGACGAGCCGCTGGTCCGTCCCGCCGAGTCACCGATGCGTGACCTTCCGCCCCGTCAGATCCCCACCCGGGGTCCGTTCATTCCCCAGAGGATTCAGCGCCCGGCCGCCGGGGCGCCGCGCCAGGGTGGACCCCCGGGCCGCGGCCCCAAGCCGGTCTTCAGCAGCAGTGTGGGCTCGCCCCCATCCTCGCGCCCGGGTGGTCCGCCGAGCCGGGGTCCCCAAACGGGGGGACGTGACGCACCCCAAAGGAACTTCGGCCCCGACGCGCAGCCGGGTGGCGGTCGTAAGAAGGGCAAGAAAGGCAAACGGTCACAGGTGGATCAGGAAGCGGTGCTGGCCAACATCTCGAAGACGCTCCAGGGCATGCGGGGCAAGGAAGTCCGCAAGGGCCGCCGCTCCGACGAGCCCAGCTTCCGCGAAGTGCAGGCCGGTCGCGCGGCGGAGGAGAAGGCGAGGGAGAAGACCCTGGTCCACGTGAACGAGTTCATCTCGGTCTCCGAGCTGGCCGATTCCATGAAAGTCCCGGCCACCCAGATCGTCCAGTTCGCGTTCAAGGAGCTGGGGCTCATGGTGACCGTGAACCAGCGGCTGGACTTCGACCAGATCGAGCTGATCGCGTCCGCCTTCGGCTTCGAGGCAGTGCGGGAATCGGAATACGCGACCCAGTCGGACGCCACGCCCGAGGAAGCCGCGGCGGAAGAAGGCCAGGTCTCCCGTCCCCCCGTCGTTACGGTGATGGGACACGTTGACCACGGCAAGACGTCGCTGCTCGACTACATCCGGAAAGCCAACATCGTGGCCGGCGAGGCCGGCGGCATCACCCAGCATATCGGCGCGTATCACGTCGGGCTCCCCAACGGCAAGGCGATCACCTTCCTCGACACGCCTGGCCACCAGGCCTTCACCGCCATGCGGGCCCGGGGCGCGCAGGTCACCGACATCGTCGTGCTGGTCGTCGCGGCCGATGACCAGGTCATGCCGCAGACCATCGAGGCCATCAGCCACGCCCGCAATGCCGGCGTTCCGATGATCGTGGCGATCAACAAGATCGATCTCCCGACCGCCAACGTGCAGAAGGTGAAGCAGGATCTTCTGCAGCAGAACGTCGTGCTGGAGGACTTCGGCGGGACCACTCTTTCCACGGCGATCTCGGCCAAGAAGGGAACCGGCGTCGATACCCTGATGGACCAGATTCTCCTCCAGGCCGAAATTCTCGATCTCAAGGCCAACCCGGCGCGCGCTGCGCAGGGCACCGTGCTGGAAGCGACGCTGGACCCGGGCAAGGGGCCGCTGGCGACTATCCTGGTGCAGAAGGGCCTGCTCAAGACCGGTGACAACTTCATCTGCGGCAAGTTCTCCGGCCGGGTTCGCGCGATGTACGACGAGCGTGGCAAGACGGTGAAAGAAGCCGGCCCCTCGATCCCGGTGCAGATTCTCGGCTTCGAAGGAGTGCCGGCAGCGGGTGACAGCTTCGCCGTACTGGCCGACGCCAATGAAGCCCGGGAGATCGCGCAGAAGCGGCAGCGGCTAGAGCGCGAAGCGCAGAACCGCCGGACTTCACGCGGCGGCACGCTGGAGGATCTCAGCCGTGCCATGGCCGAGGGCCTGGTTGGCCAGCTCCGGCTGATCATCAAGGCGGACCAGGGCG
>JBDTTZ010000262.1:0-8097 GCA_040008015.1 Gemmatimonadota bacterium | reverse complement strand
CGTGGAGCAATGGCTCTATCATTTCCGGCCGAACGCCTGCGTGCTGACGGTGGCAAACGGGGTGGTGCGCTGGGAGGCCTGAGACTCGTTTGAAGCGGGAGGTGGGAGCGTTGGCGGAGGCCTCAGCGCCATGCCCTGAGGCCTCCGCCCCCTATATGGGGAATATCGCGCGCGCGGGCGCCCTGGTGGTAACCAGAAAACCGCGCTGACTACTTGAAGACGTTGAAGTGCCCTAACAACCACCACAGGAGCAGGAAAATCAGCACTGTGCTGATGCACCCCCCACCCATTTTCTTGGCGCCCCACCCCGCAGCCAGTCCTCGCAGCAGCTTGCTCATGGTCGACCACTCCTTGGTTCATTGCTTTCATGGGATCACCGGCTGCCAATCTTCACTCGCCCCGCGATTTTCCCCGTGACCCGAGTCACGCCTCGTGGCTGGGTTATCTTTCCACCGTTAGTATTCAGCGCCTTGCCAGCGAAGACTGACACCCACCCGCCCGAGGGAGCCGGCATGGACAACGAAGAGCTTCAGATGGGAATCCGCCGGTTCCTGAAGGAGTTCGGCATCACGGCGCAGAAAGCCATCGAAGACGCGGTCGCGGCGGGGATCCGGGCCGGCACCATCGACGGTACTTCACCGGTACATGCCCGCGCCCGGCTGGAGATCCCGTCCCTGGGAACCTACCTGGACATCGAACGCGACCTTCCCCTCGAATAGCCCCCGGAACGACCCCTCATGGATGCGTTGCTGAGAGAGCTGCAACTCGCGCTCGAGGGGCGCTACCGGCTCGAGCGAGAGCTCGGGCACGGCGGCATGGCCACGGTCTATCTCGCCTGGGACGCCAAGCACGACCGCAGGGTCGCGCTCAAGGTCCTCCGTCCCGAGGTGGCCGCATCGTTCGGACCCGAACGGTTCCTCAGGGAAATCCAGATCGCCGCCCGGCTCAGTCATCCCCACATCCTCCCCCTGCACGACAGCGGGCGCGCCGGACCCTGCGTCTACTACGTCATGCCTTTCGTGCCGGGAGAATCGCTCCGGGCCCGGATCCAGCGGGAGCGCCAGCTCCCGATCGAAGACGCATTGCGCATCGGGACGGAGGTGGCGGGTGCCCTGGGTTACGCCCACAGCCATGATATCGTCCACCGTGACATCAAGCCGGAGAACATCCTTTTCCTGGGCGGCCACGCGGTCGTGGTGGACTTCGGCATCGGCCGGGCGATCACCGCGGCGGAAAGCGAAAACATCACCCAGCCGGGCCTCAGTATCGGCACGCCGGGGTACATGAGCCCGGAGCAGGCCGCGAGCGATCACCAGCTCGACGGTCGGAGCGATATTTACAGCCTGGGATGCGTGCTCTACGAAATGCTGACCGGCCACCGACCCGACCCGCCGTCCCTCCGGCGAACCAGCGCGGGAGCCGATCCACTCGCCGCTCCGCGCCAGCTGCGCGACGCGATCCCCGAGTGGGTGGACCAGGCGGTGATGCGCGCGCTGGCCCGGCTTCCGGCCGACCGTTTCGCGACCGCCGGCCAGCTCGCGGCGGCGCTGGCGACGCCGGCCACGGGACTGCAACGGGTATCGAGCTCCGGTCCCCATGGATCCTTGACGTCCATCGTCGTGCTCCCGTTCGCGAACATGAGCCCTGACAGCGATGCCGAGTATTTCAGCGACGGGATTACCGAAGAGATCATCAACGCCCTGACCCGGGTGCCGAGCCTCCGGGTAGCCTCACGGACGTCGGCCTTTGCCTTCAAGGGCAAGACCCTGGACGTTCGCGCCATCGGCGAGCAGCTCAATGCCAGCGCGGTCCTGGAGGGCAGTGTGCGCAAGGCCGGGAACCGGCTCCGGATCACCGCCCAGCTGGTGAATGCCGCGGATGGCTATCATCTCTGGGGCGAACGCTACGACCGCGACATGTCCGACGTCTTTGCCGTGCAGGACGAGATCTCGCGCGCGATCGTGGGCACCCTCAAGGTGAAGCTGGGAGCCGGGTCGAGGACGCTGGTGCGGCCCCAGACCGACGACATGGAGGCCTACAGCCTCTATCTCAAGGGCCGATATTACTGGAACAAACGGTACGAGGTTGGACTCCACCGCGGGCTGGAGTTCTTCCAGGCCGCGATCGTGAAGGACCCGGCCTATGCCCTGGCCCACGCCGGAGTCGCCGACAGCTTCAGCGTGCTCGGGTTCTATGGCTTCCTGGCTCCCCGGGTGGCGTTCGCCCGGGCGAAAGAGGCGGCCGACCGGGTGATGGCGCTGGATCCGGAGCTGGCCGAAGCGCACTTCTCGAAGGGCGTTGTCGCCCTCTGGCACGACTGGAACTGGGACGATGCCGAGACCGCGTTTCGCGCCGCGCTGGAGCGGAAGCCGCAACAGGCGGAAGCGCACATTTTCCTGTCCCAGCTGTACGCCATGCAGGCGCGCTTCCCCGAAGCGATCGCCGAAGGGTTGATGGCGCAGTCCATGGACCCGATGTCGCCGCTGGTGAACGCCATGGTGGCATGGCCATACCACGTTTCCGGCAATCAGCAGGAAGCGCTGGAGCATTGCCGCAAGGCGCTGGAGATCGATCCCGGGTTCCCTGTCGCGCTCTGGATCTGCGCCCTGGCCCATATCGAGCTTGGCCAGTTTGACGAAGCCATCTCGGCGGCCCGCCAGGGGGTCGAGCTGTCGCGACGCAGCACCTTCCTGCTGAGCACGCTGGGATGTGCGCTGGCCCGGAGCGGCCGCCGTGAGGAGGCGGAACAGATACTCGAGGAGTTGGGCGAGCGGGGCGGAGCGGGCTATGTGGCGCCGTTTCACTGCGCGGTGGTGCATGCCTGCCTGGGCAGGACGGAGCAGGCGCTCGCCGAGCTGGAGCGTTCCTATGAAGACCGGACCCCGAATCTTGTCACCCTGACCACGCTGCCCCTGCTCGTCACCGTCCGGGACGAGCCGCGGGCCATCGCGTTACGACGAAAAATGGAACTATGAAACTCCTGATCCCGCTGTTCCTGCTCTCTACGACCCTCTCGGCCCAGCAGCAGCCGCTCAAACACGCGCCGCAGCCGACCACGGCGGCGATCGACTCCGCCGATCTCATGACCCGGGCCTACATCCTGGCCGACGATTCCATGCAGGGCCGCGGTCCCGGCACGGCCGGCGCGATCCGGGCCACGAACTACATCGCGTCCGAGCTGGCTCGGCTCAAGCTGGTTCCCGGCGGCGACAACGGCACCTGGTTCCAGGAGCTGCCGCTCCGCGAGTTCACCATCGGCGATGCCCGATTGAGCGCGGGCGACGCTCCGCTCGCGCTGGGGACCGAGTTCGCGCCCTACTTCATCCGGGTCGCCGCGGACCGGTTTCGCCCGATCGAGGGAGTTCCAGTGGTGTACGGCGGTATCGCGGGAGACACCGCCCGGATGCTGACCGCGGAACAGGCCCGGGGAAAAGTCGTGGTGTTCAGCATGCCGCTCCGTCCCAATGGCACTCGGCAGTATGTCTCGGTGTCCGGGCTGATCCAGCTTCCCCAGCTGCGGGAAGCGGCCGGCATCGCCAGCGTTTCGCTCGACGTCGCCCCGCCGCAGCTGGGCCGCGCCTTGAGGCAGCCGGCAACCATGCTGGCCGATGGCGACACCACGCGGATTCCGGCGGTGATGGTGCTTTCCAGCGCCGGCGCCGCCCGGCTCTTCGATCAGCCGCTCGACTCGCTGGCGCCGGGCGCCCCGGGGCGCATTCTGCATGGCGACCTGGCGATCAGGACCCGGCCGCTGGGCTCCCGCAACGTGATCGGCATTCTGCCGGGACGCGATCGCGCCCTCAGGGGCCAGGTTGTCGCGATGGGAGCCCATAGCGATCACGTCGGCATGCAGTCGATACCGCTGGACCATGACTCGGTGCGCACCTACAACATCGAGCTGCAGCGGCGGGGCATCCAGGGACCGGCGATGGGATTCGGCAGCAGCCCGGTGGCCGACCTGGTCGTCAACATGGACAGCCTCCGCCGGCTGGGACCCGCCCGCCCCGACAGCATTTTCAACGGCGCGGACGACGACGGCTCCGGGTCTTCATCCCTGCTGGAAATCGCCGAAGCATTCGCCACTTCCCGGGCGCGCCCCAGGCGGACGCTGTTGTTCATCTGGCACACCGGCGAGGAGTCGGGGCTGTTGGGCAGCCACTGGCACAGCACGCATCCGGCAGTGCCGCGCGATTCGATCGTGGCGTATCTCAACCAGGACATGGTGGGACGGGGGATGGCGAGCGACATCACGGGAGGCGGACCCAACTACATCCAGCTGATCGGCCCGCGCCGGCTTTCGACCGAGCTGGGCGATATCATCGAGTCGGTGAATGGAGGATGGAGCACGCCGATGGAGCTGGACTACAGCTTCGATGCCAACGGGCATCCCTACAACCGCTACTGCCGGAGCGACCACGCGATGTACGCCCGGTTCGGTATCCCGGTCACCCAGTTCTCCGCCGGCTATCACGTGGACTACCACCAGCTGACGGACGAGCCGCAGTATCTCAATTTCACTCACATGGCCCGCATCTCCCAGCTGGTTCACGACGTCGCGGAACGGGTGGCGAACCTGGATCACCGGTTGGTGGTGGACCAGCCGATGCCGGATCCGAATGCGCCGTGTAGACAGTGACAAGTGACACGGGGCAAGAGGCAAGAGGCAAGAGGCAAGTAGTTGCTGTTCCTTGTCACCTGTCACTTGTCACTTGTCACTTCTAATGGCATTTCCCCGCGCCCGGATCCCAGATGTGCCCGCTGGTATCCAGAAACGCCCATTGGAATTCTGAAGCGCCCAGCGTCAGCTTGAGCACGCCGTAGTAGCCTTCCAGCCGGAAGTCGCTGGCGGCCACCTTTCGGGTGAAGCCTCGGAGACCTCCCCCGCCGGTTCCCACGACAAACTGCACGATGCCCTTGATCGAATCCAGCGTGCCGGCCGGCGACTGGGGCAGAAATCGCTCGTACTCGTGATCGTGCCCGTTCAGAATGACGTCCACGCCGGCGTTGTAGAGCCGCTGCCAGAGTATGTCGATGCGCGGATCACTGCCGTGCCACCCCGAGCTCCATCGGGGATTGTGCCAATAGGCCAGGGTACAGACCTTGTTGGCATTGGCTTTGAGGTCCGCATCGAGCCAATCCAGCTGGGCATTGCGCTCTTCGATAGTGAATCCCGAATTGACGATCATCTCGCTGTTGAGCGAAATGAAGTGCCACTCGCCCAGGTTGTAGCTATAGTAGCCCTTCTTGGACGACCCAGCCCGGTTGCCGAAGTATTCGTAGTAGGGCGCCGCCATGCCGCTCAGGTGCTCATGGTTCCCCGGAGAGGGGTGGATCCGCTTCATGATTCGCCGGTTGGTGTCACCCCAGGATGGGGCAAAACAGCGGGCAAAATCCCGCGCCGAGCCGCCGGGGTAGGCGTTGTCGCCCAGGGTGAGGACCGCATCCTCCACCTTGGCCGCGCTGTCCGCCTTGAGCACGCTGTCCACCAGGCCGGCGGTGAGCTCGTCGCCGTTAGTTGAACAATTGCCGATGTCTCCCACCGCGATCATGATGGACGCCCCGGCCAGCGCAACCAGCGCCGCGGGAGCCTCGGCTGGAGGCGGGGTGGGCTGCGCATGAGGCTGACAGGCACCAAGAAGGAACGAGCCGACGAGGGCTACGACGAGACCATCCCGCATCACGGACCTCCCAATTCTGAAACGTCGAGGGCTGGCAATATAGATGGAGCCGGGCAGCGGGAATGTGAGAGCAGTCACCCCTGTCCGGAGCCGCTTGCTTGACGAGTCCCCCTTCCCTGACCTTATTCCGTACCCAATGATCCCCCGTCCACTGCAGTGGCTGTACCGATTCGCGACCATCGGCGCGCTCACCGGAATCCTGGTGGGGCCGCAGGCCATGGTGGCGGCAGCCTGCATGGACTCCTCAAGGACGGAGCACCACCAGTCGCACGGCAAGCATCAACCGGCCATGCCGCAGCACTGCTGCGATCTCTGCTCGGTGGCCTGCTCGAGTACCGCCTTGCTGGTGGTACCCCCTACTCCGTCTTTCACCGACGGCCGCACTTTCCTCACGGCGTCCGGTTTCCACTGGCGGAACGACGTCGTCGTATCGGTCCGCTTCCTTTACCCCCTCGCACTCGGCCCTCCCGCTCTCCCCGCCTGATTCGCACCTCCGGCGCCGATCTCGGCGTTGGTCATCAACCGCGCTCATCCGTGGAGATCTTTCATGTTTCGATCCTTGTTCGCGCTCGCCCTGCTGGCGAGTCCGTCGCTCGTTCTGGCCCAGGTGGATACCCTGCACCAGCACGGCGACAGCCTCAACCGGCGGCCCATCCAGATCCAGGAGGTCACCGTCACCGCCACCCGGGCGCGGCGGGAAGAGCCCATGTCGGCGGTGAGCGTGTCCCCCAGCCTGCTGCAACGCACCCCCGCCATCAACGCCTACGACCTGCTGCGGCAGGCCGCGGGCATCGAAGTGCACGACCAGGGCCAGGGGCCGGGCTTCGCCTCGAACGCATCGGTGCGCGGATTCAGCTCGGATCATTCAACCGACCTTGCCCTGTGGATCGATGGCGTCCCCATCAATGAGCCGGTGAACGGCCACGCCGAGGGCTACAACGACTGGAGCCTGTTGTTTCCGCTGGCGGTGAGCTCGATCGACATCTTCAAGGGACCGGCCAGCGCGCTGTACGGCAACTTCGCACTGGCCGGTGTGGTGAACGTCCGAACGCTGGAGCGCACCACCGGCACCCAGTTCTCGCTGTCCGGCGGATCCTACGGTCGCATGGATGGCACCCTGGTGACCGGATACGATCACGGCATCTCGGGTGGAGTCTTCGGCATCCGGGGCATGCAGGACAATGGATGGCGGCCCAACAGCAGCTCGCAGCTGGGCCAGGGCCATTTCAGGATCGTGCAGAGCCTTTCGCCCGCGGCAACCGCCGACTTTGGGGTCGAGCTGTACGGCGCGGGCTGGGATTCACCAGGGTTCCTGACCGTGGACCAGTTCGATCAGAAGCTGTACCACGTGGTGGTGGACCAGACCGACGGGGGATACAAACATCACGCGCAGGAGCGAGCCAGTCTCCGGGTGCTGCTGAGCAGCTCGGCGCTCTGGCGCAGCACGCTGTATTCGACCCAGGGCCGCTGGCAGCTGTTCATCACCACGCCGCCGGAAGGCGGCCAGGGGGAGGGCAGCGGCAGCCAGACCGAGGAAGAGGACAAGCGGTACGGGATGGGTGCCACCAGCGCCGTCACCTGGGCGTTGAGTCGCTCGGAGATCACGCTGGGCGTTGAAGGCCGCTACGACCATTCCGACTACGAGAACTTCTTCACCACCCGCCGGGTGCGGGACTCGGCGCAGACGGTCGTCGTCGCGAGCCAGGCGGCCGGCGCGGCGTTCCTGCAATCCACCACCGACCTCGGCCACCACTTCCGGGTGTCTGTCGGGGGCCGTTTCGACGCCCTGCGGGCGACGGCGACACCGGATGGTGCCGGCAAGTCCAGCGATACCCGCACCATCGTGACCCCCAAGCTCGGTGCGCTCTACCACATTCCCGGCATCGCCGACGTGTACGCCAATGTCTCCCGGGGTTTCCGGCAGAGCGACGGGGTGATCGACGATCCCACGCTCCCGTTCATCACCGCCTGGGCCTACGAGACCGGGCTCAAGCTGGACGCGGCGAAGCTGCACGCGTCGGTCGCCCTCTTTCGCATGGATGTGAGCGACGAGCAGACCTTCGATCCGATCACCGCGTCCTCGTCGAGCGGCGGCAAGAGCCGGCGCCAGGGCATCGAAGCAGACATCCAGGCCCAGCTCACCCCGGCGCTCAATTTCAGCGCCGACTGGACCATCAACGACGCCAAGTACCTGCGGCTGATTACCGAAGAGGGAGACACGTTGTCCGGAACCCGGGTCTTCAACACCGCGCGGCACGTCGGCGTCGCATCGCTGGAGCTGGCGCCGCCGGGGACCCTGTGGCACCTCAAGCTCAGCGGGAACGTGGTGGGACCCTACACCCCGTTCGATGAGCCGGGTGTTGAGCTTTCCAGCTACGGGCTGCTGCATCTGAACGGCGGAATCCTGGTGGGCAAGGCC
>JBDTTZ010000261.1:0-3556 GCA_040008015.1 Gemmatimonadota bacterium | reverse complement strand
GATGCATGACCATCACCTGTTTCATCCGTTACGAGATCGATCCCTTCCAGCGCGACGCCTTTGCCGAGTACGCGCGGCATTGGCTCCGGATTATTCCGCAGTGCGGTGGTGACCTGGTGGGATACTGGTTGCCGCACGAGGGAAGCAACAACGTCGCCTGGGGACTGATTTCGTTCGAGAGCTTCGCGGCGTACGAGACCTATCGCGCCCGGATCAAGGCCGACCCGGAAGGGCGGGCCAACTTCGAGATGGCCCAGGCAAGGCGGTTCATTCTCAAGGAAGAGCGCAGCTGGCTGGAGGCCATCCCGTGATCGCGGTCATCTTTGAAGCGCTTCCCCGCCCCGAGCGGAGAGACGTATATTTCGCCGCGGCGGAGTCGCTGCGGCTGCTGCTCGAGAAGATCGACGGGTTCATCTCGATCGAGCGGTTCGAGAGCGTGGCGCAACCGGGCAAGATTCTGTCGCTCTCATTCTGGCGAGACGAGGAGGCGGTGCGGCAGTGGCGTAACCTGGAGGGGCATCGCCGGGTGCAGGAGGCGGGCCGGCAGTCGGTGTTTGCCGACTACCGGCTCAGAGTGGTCGAGGTGATTCGGGATTACGGAATGAACGAGCGGATGCAGGCGCCGGCGGATTCCAGGCAGGCGCATGGCGGATGAGGTAATGCTGTTAGCGGCTGGCCCCGAGGGTGTACTCGAGTACGTACGAGTGCTTCCCGCCCTCGATGATGATCGTCATGGTCCCAGCCAGTCCAGTCAGCTCACCGGTCCCCGAGTCCGGCACCACGTTCACGATCATGTTCGCCACGTTCTTCTGCATGGTCCCGTTGTGCTGGAGGACGAAGGTTCCCTTCCTGCCGTTGAGCGTGCCGCTCACCAATTCCAGGGCGACGTAACCACCCGACCCCTCCACCGCCGACATGGCGCCCAGCATCTGCCCCTTGCTGATCCCATCGAGGTCTCCATGAAACTGCTTGTCGAGAAACAGCCTGCCGAAAGGTCCGCCGGCGCTGTCGTCGGCCGCCTGGGGAATTACTTTGACGTCGAAGGTTCCGCGCGCAGTCATGGTTGTCTCTCTCTGGGCATGATATTTCATACTGGCTCCGTTAGCGTTGGAGAAGCATAGCGATCCCCGAGCCCCCCCGTATTGCAGGAACGCGACAGCCTCATGACCCGGCGCAAGACGGCCCCGCCCAGGGGCGTGCTGAAGAACGCGGCGGACCCGGGACGCGCGCGGCTGACCCGCTATTACCCGTCCCCCGATCTCGAGATGTATGTAGAGCATTACTGGCTGGTCGAATGGGACCTGCGGGGACAGCCATCAGAGCGGGTGGAGACTCTTCCGCATCCCAGTATCCACCTGATCTTTGAGCGCAATGTCGGGGGGAGGATCGGCGGCATCGCACCGGGCAAGTTTTCCCGGCTGCTCGAGGGAGAAGGCGGCGTCTTTGCCGTCAAGTTTACTCCCGGCGGGTTCTACCCATTCGTCAAGATTCCCATCTCGACTTTTGCTGACTCCATAGTCCCGATCGAGCAGGTATTCGACAACGCGGGGGAGCGGCTGGAGCAGGCCATTCTGGAGGTGCAGGAGGATGCTTCTCGGATCACCATCGTCGAGAATTTCCTCCGCGCTCGTCGCCCGGAGCCGGATGACAACGTCAGCCGGATCGGGAAGATGGTCTACGCGGTGGCGGAAGACCGGAGCATTCTGCAAGTGGAAGATCTCGTGACCCGCTACGGAATTGCCAAGCGGACGCTGCAGCGGCTGTTCGCCAGGTACGTCGGCACCACCCCCAAGTGGGTGATCCAGCGTTACCGCCTGCACGAAGCGGCGGAGCAACTGGCCGCCGGCCCGGTAAATCAGTCCGCGCTCGCATTAAGCGTGGGCTATAGCGACCAGGCTCACTTTGTCAGGGATTTCAAGGCGATCGTAGGGATTTCACCAGCGGCTTACGCGCGCGAGGCGAGAGCGGCATCGGGACTTGGCACGGGTCCTGAAAAAACAACATCACAATAGTTCTTGGCGCCTTCGCGCCTTTGCGTTAGCGGTTTGGATACTCAGATCGGCTAAGCAAGAACCTTGTCGATTTCGGCTAACTCTTCCCTCGAGAATTCCAGCTTCGCCAGCGCGCCTACCGCATCTTCGATCTGCTCCACTCGGCTCGCCCCGATCAGCGCGGACGTCACCTCCGGGTGGCGCAGCACCCAGGCCAGCGCCATCTGCGCCAGGCTCTGGCCCCGCTCCAGAGCCAGGTCGTTGAGCCGCGCGACTCTTGCCTCCAGCGCCGGGGTTACCTGCTCGGGCTTGAGGAAACTGTAAGGCTTGGAGGCGCGGGACCCTGCGGGAACCCCTTTGAGATAGCGATCGGTCAAGAGCCCCTGCGCCAGCGGCGAGAAGACGATGCAGCCGAGCCCGGTTTCCCGGACCGCGTGGAGCAGTCCATGCTCCGGGTCCCGAACCAGCATGCTGTACTTCGGTTGATGAATGAGGCAGCGGGTACCGAGCGAGGCGAGGATCTTCACCGCTTCCCGGGTCTGCTCCGGTGAATACGACGAGATACCGACATACAATGCGCGGCCGCTCCGCACCGCGTAGTCCAGTGCCATCATCGTCTCTTCCATCGGCGTGTCGGGATCGGGCCGGTGGGAATAGAAGATGTCGACGTACTCGAGTCCCATCCGCTTGAGGCTCTGGTCCAGGCTGGCGATCAGGTATTTCCTGGATCCCCAGTCACCGTAGGGACCGGGCCACATAAGGTACCCGGCCTTGGTCGAGATGATGAGCTCGTCCCGCCATGGCCTGAGATCGCTGGCCAGGATCCGGCCGAAGGTTTCCTCCGCCGATCCCGGCGGCGGGCCGTAGTTGTTGGCCAGGTCGAAATGGGTGATGCCGAGGTCGAAGGCGCGGCGGACCATCGCGTGAGCGGCTTCAGGCGAATCCACTCCGCCGAAGTTGTGCCAGAGACCCAGCGAGATGGCGGGAAGCTGGATGCCGCTGTGGCCGGAGCGGCGGTAGGTCATGCTGTCGTAGCGGGCGGGATGGGGGAGGTAGTCGGCCATAAGCGAAAGCCTAGCGCACCTGCCCCGTAAGCCGCAACTTTGGGCCATGACGTCCCCGTCGCCCGATCGGATCGGCTCCGTCGTCGCTGACCGTTACGAAATCCGCGCCCTGCTCGGCGAAGGCGGCATGGCCCGGGTGTATGCCGCGCACGACCGCAAGCATGACCGCCAGGTCGCGATCAAGATGTTGCGAGCCGAGCTGACGGTCGCGCTGGGGACCGACCGGTTCCTTCGCGAAATCCGCATCGCAGCGCGACTGACCCATCCCCACATCCTTCCCCTGTACGACTCCGGCGAAGATCAGGGTGCGCTCTACTACGTGATGCCGCTCATCGAGGGGGAGTCGTTGCGCGAGCGACTCGCCAGTCACGGTCCGCTCCCGTTGCTCGAGGCGAGCCGCATCACGCACGAGGTCGCGGAAGCGCTCACCTATGCCCACGAGCAGGGCTTCGTTCACCGCGACATCAAGCCCGACAACATCATGTTGGCGCGGGGCCACGC
>JBDTTZ010000260.1:0-2319 GCA_040008015.1 Gemmatimonadota bacterium | reverse complement strand
ATGTCTCCCGCTCCTGTTGGGCCCCGGAATCCATTAGTTTCCAAGTCATTGGTATTGCTCTACCTACAGGGCCGGTAGAGCGGATCCCGTGGTCCGGGCAGGCGGGCTCTCTTTTGTGTCGCATGTAATACGGAAATCTGCCGCACGGCAGCAACAATGGGAGTACTCCAGGAATGGCTTCAACTGTCACCGCACCAAGCAGCCTCGCGACGCGCCCGCTCACCGAAAGCGCCGACAGCATGCGCCGGCGCATGAACATCGTGATCGGGGGTCACGTTGACCACGGCAAGAGCACGATTATCGGCCGGCTCATGGCCGATACCCATTCCCTGCCGGAGGGTAAGCTGGAGGCGATCAAGGCGCTTTGCGAACGCACCGCGAAGCCCTTCGAATACGCCTTCCTGCTGGACGCGCTCAAGGACGAACAGGCCCAGGGCATCACCATCGATTCCGCCCGGGTCTTCTTCAAGACCGCGATGCGGGATTACATCATCATTGACGCTCCCGGCCACATCGAGTTCCTGAAAAACATGGTGACCGGTGCTTCGCGGGCCGAGGCGGCCCTGCTCGTTATCGACGCGAAGGAAGGAGTGCAGGAAAACTCCCGGCGGCACGGCTACATGATGTCGATGCTGGGCATCCGGCAGATCGCCGTCCTGGTGAACAAGATGGACCTGGTGGACTTCGACAAGGGCGTGTTCGAGAAGATCGTCAAGGAGTACACCGGGTTCCTCACCCAGCTCAAGGTGGAGCCGGCGGCGTTCATTCCGGTCGGCGGCCGCGATGGCCATAACATCGCCGAGCGCTCCCCGGCGATGCCGTGGTACACGGGCAACACGGTGCTCCAGATGCTGGACGCATTTCACACCGAGGCGCAGCCGACCGAGGCTCCCTTCCGGATGCCGGTGCAGGACGTCTACAAGTTCACCAAGCAGGGAGATGACCGGCGCATCGTGTCGGGCACTATCGACACGGGCACCGTATCGATCGGGGACGAGGTGGTGTTCTACCCCTCGGGCAAGAAGAGCCGGGTCAAGACTATCGAGGCCTTCAACCGGCCGCCCCAGACCAGGGCCGAAGCGGGGCAGGCGGCGGGGTTCACCCTGGCCGAGCAGATCTACGTCTCGCGGGGGGAGATCGCGAGCCTGGCCAACCAGGCGCGCCCCAAGGTCACCACCCGGCTCAAGGTCAATCTGTTCTGGCTGGGCAAGAATTCCATGGTCCCCAAGAAGGACTACATCCTGAAACTGGGAACCACACGGGTGGTCATGCGGCTGGAAGAGGTCCACCGCGTCATCGACGCCTCCGACCTCAAGACCCAGGAATCGAAACAGCGCATCGACCGCCACGACGTGGCCGAGTGTACCGTCAAGCTGAACCGGGCCATCGCATTCGATTTGGCCACCGAGATCGCCGCCACCAGCCGGTTCGTGGTGATTGACGACTTCGAGATCCGGGGCGGCGGCATCATCCGGGAAGCCCTGGACGACCGGCAGACCTGGGTTCGCGACAAGGTGATGCTGCGGAACGACAAGTGGGAAGCCAGCATGATCGCGCCGGAACGGCGGGCCGAGAAATACAACCAGCGGTCCAACCTGCTGCTGATCACCGGCGAGGAGGAAGTGGAACGGAAGAGTCTCGCCAAGGAACTGGAATCCCGGCTCTTCGAGGACGGCAAGGTGGTCTACTTCCTGGGCATCGGCAACGTGCTCTACGGCGTGGATGCCGATATCGGGCGGAAGGAAGAGAACCGGCAGGAGCACATGCGGCGGCTGGCTGAGGTTGCCAACCTGATGCTGGACGCCGGGGTGATCCTGATCGTCTCCGCGGCCGAGCTGAAGCAGGAAGACCTCGAGGTCATCAAGACCACGGTGGACCCGGAGCGGATCGACGTGATCTGGGTGGGAGACAAGGTCACCACCGATCTCACTTGCGACCTGCTGCTCACCGATCCGGAACAGGACAGCGAGCGGGTGGACCGGATCAAGAGCCTGCTCCAGGACAAGGGAGTGATCTTCCGTCCATGGTAAGCAGCATCATGACCGCTGAACCGGTCGCCATTTCGCCCGATGCGCTGGTGCGTCTCACCGGGATCGCTCGGGAAGCCGGGACGGCCGCCATGGAGCACTACCATGCCGGTGTCTCGGTCACCCAGAAGGGCGACCGGGGGCCGGTTACCGCGGCCGACCACGCCGCCCACGACGTCATCGTTCGTGCGCTCAGCGAATGGGACGCATCCATCCCGGTGATCTCGGAAGAGGGCGATATCCCCGCCCATCCGGTTCGGGCCGGGTGGCGGCGATTCTGGCTGGTGGATCC
>JBDTTZ010000259.1:0-12186 GCA_040008015.1 Gemmatimonadota bacterium | reverse complement strand
AGCGAATCCTCGTAGGCCACGACCACCTTGCTGGTCTTGCGGACCGACTGGTACACCGTCTCCCAATCCACCGGTGACAGCGAGCGCAGGTCGATCACCTCGGCCTTGATCCCGTGCTGGTCCTCCAGCTCCTTCGCCGCCACGAGGGTTCGTTGCACCACCGCGCCGTAGGTCACCACCGTCAGGTCGGTTCCTTCCCGTACCACTTTCGCCTTGCCGAGCGGGATCATGAAGTTGGGTCCCGGGTTGGGTGCCTTGTTGTAGGTCTGGCGATAGAGGTGCTTGTGCTCGAGGAAGAGGACCGGGTCATCACAGCGGATGGCGGTGCGCAGGAGGCCGTTGGCATCGAGCGCGGTCGCCGGACAGACCACCCGCAATCCCGGCACGCCGGTGAAGATCGCGGCGCCGGTCTGGGAGTGATACACTGAGCCGCCCTTGAGGTAGCCCCCATAGGTCACCCGGATGACCACCGGTGCGGCAAAGGCGTTATTGCTGCGCCAGCGCATCAGGGCCAGCTCGTTCCGGATCTGCATATACGCCGGCCAGATGTAGTCGAAGAACTGGATCTCCACCACCGGCTTCATGCCGCGGGTGGCGAGTCCGATGGCCCGGCCCACGATGTTGGCTTCGGCGAGCGGCGAGTTGTACACCCGGTTTCCGCCGAAAGCCCGCTGGAGTCCCCAGGTCACCTTGAACACCCCGCCCTTGCCCTTCACTTCGGGCAGCGACGCTTCCCGGCTCGCGTCGGCGACATCTTCGCCGAACAACAGGATCCGGGGATCCCGCGTCATCTCGTCCTTGAGACAGGTATTGAGCAGGTCCACCATCGTGGTCGGCTCGCCGGAGAATTTTGGATCGTCCTCGGTGTCGAACTGCTCGCCGGTCGGATCAACGTCAGGCGAATAGACGTACTGGTAAATCGAATCGAGAGGCGGCTGGGGCGACACCAGCGCGACTTCGGTCGCCACGTTGATCTCTTCCTCGACCTGCGCCTTCACCACTTCGATCTCGACTTCGGTCGCGATGCCCTGCTCCACCAGGTAGCGGGGGAAGCGGGTCACCGGGTCCTTCTTTGCGTCTTCGTCCCGCTCTTTCGGGGTGCGGTACTGGACCTCGTCATCCGAGAGGGAATGGCTGTAGGGCCGGATCACGTGGGCGTGTACCAGCGCGGGACCCTGGCGGGTGCGGGCGTACTCGACCGCCCGGGTGAGGGTGTCGTAGGACGCCAGCACGTCACAGCCGTCCACTTCTTCGATGAACAAATTGGGAAACCCGGACACTACCTTGGAAATCGAGCCCCCCGCCGTGTTTACCTCGACCGGGACCGAGATCGCGTACTTGTTGTCTTCCACCACGAACACCACCGGCAGCTTCAGGTTGCAGGCGGTGTTCATCGCTTCCCAGAACTCGCCTTCGCTCGTGGTGCCGTCACCGGTCGAGCAGAAAACCACTTCGTCGCCCTTGATCAGCTGGTCGCGATCGGGGATTCCGTCGTTCTGCGAGATCCGAAGCCACGCCTCGGCGCAGCCGACCGCCTGGAGAAACTGGGTCCCGGTGGGGCTGGAGGCGCTGACGATGTTCAGGTCCTTGTGGCCCCAGTGGGACGGCATCTGGCGGCCGCCTGAATTGGGATCATCCGCCGCGCCCACCGCGGAGAGCAGCTGCTCGGTGGCGGTCATTCCGAGGCCGAGGCAGAGCGCGCGATCGCGATAGTAGGTGTAGAACCAGTCGTAGCCGGAGCGGAAGACCTTGGAGGCGGCGGCCAGCACGGCTTCGTGCCCGGCGCCGGAGATCTGGAAGAAGATCTTGTTCTGTCGCTTGAGCTGGATCTCCTTGTCGTCAATCCGGCGCGACAGGAGAATGATGCGGTACAACTCCAGGAGCTCGGGTTTTTCGAGCTTGGCGGCGGCCTTGGGCCGGCCTTGGGTGCGGGTGGCCATAACTCAAAATAATGGGGAAATGGGGGAATAAGGGATTCCCCAATCCCTCATTGGTTCCCCGGCCCCTTCAAGAGCTCCAGCACTCGCGGGAAATATCCCATCGCGGCCATCACATCTGCATCATTCTGCAGCAGGAACTGGTCCCGCGCCTCCGGGCCCCAGCGCACTTCCACCACCCGGTCTGCCAGGATCCGGCCGATCCGCTGGGTAACCAGGCTGTCGACCTGGCCGGCGACCTGGAGCCGGGTCCGCACCCGGGCCAGGAAGGGATCGACCAGCCGAGCCTGCCAGGCGGTGGGATTCCCGGTGAAACGCACCCGGCTCGCTTCGTCGGCGTCCATCGAGCCGGCGACGGAGTCGGCAATCGCCTCGTAGAAACCGCTGTCCGCCGCAACGCTGAACCAGATCGGCAGCGGCACCCGGCCGGGAAGCGTCACGTCCGGCACGATGCCGCCGCCACCGCGCACCAGCCGGCCGTGATCGGTATGGAATGGGACGGTGGTATCCTGCTTGGCCCCGGATTGCCCGGCGAAGAAGTAATACTGCTCCCCCTGCAGGCCCTGGTACCGGCGCTGGATGTAGCGCCCGCTCGGCGTGACGATGTGACCCACCGTAAGCCAGACCAGGTCCCCAGCGGGCGGGACTTCAAAGGCCCGTTGCATGAGCGCCTTGCCAAAGCTTCGGCGGCCAAGGATCAGCGCCCGGTCGTGATCCTGGAGCGATCCGGCCAGTGCCTCCGACGCGCTGGCACTGCCCTCGTCAATCAGGAGGATGAGCGGCAAGTCGGTAAAGCGGCCATTCTCGCTGGTGCTGTACTCCTGCCGGGCGCTGCGCCGCCGCCCGTCGGTCCGGAAGACGACAGTCCCGTTGGGAAGAAAAATCGAAGCAATCTCGACGGCGGAGCTCACCAGGCCGCCGGGGTTGCCGCGCAGGTCGAAGATCAGCCGGGCGGCCCCCCGGGATTGCAGGCTTCGGATCGCGTCTTCCACTTCCTTCCCTGCGTCGGGAAGAAACTGCTGCAGCCTGACATAGCCGGTGGTCGGGTCCAGTATTCGGGAAACCGTGACCGAGTGGGGCTCGAGATAGGCAAACTTGAGGGTCAGCTTGAAGCTGTCCGGTTCCCAGCGGTTCCCCCGCTCCAGCATCATCCGGATGGTCGATCCCCGGTCTCCGACCAGGAGGCCCTGCACCCGCTGGAAGGAAATGCCGACGACCACGGTGTCGTTCACCTGGATGAGGCGGTCACCGGAGGCGATACCGGCCTTCGCCGCCGGGCTCTCCGGCAGCACGGCCTGCACGGTGGGGAGCCCGTCGATCTCGCTCAGGACGATGCCCAGCCCCGCCAGCTGGCCCGAACGGTAGGCGAGCTGACGCATGCCGTCTTCGCGGGAAAGAAAGTAGCTGTGAGGATCGAGCGAGCCGAGCATTCCCTCGATCGCGGCGCGGACCAGGTCACCGGAGCCGATGGAGTCCACGTAGTTCTGCCGGATCTGGTTCAGGACCCCGGAGAACGTCTGCAGCTGCTCGTAAGCGCTCTGGGCACTGAGCCGGTGCCCCTGGCAGAGGAAACCGATGACGGCGAGACCGAGGGCGGCGCGGCGCATCAGTGGGCCTCGTTCAGCTGGGCGAGGCGCACCCGCGCGGTTTCGATCGCCGACCGCGCACCGAGAGAATCTCCTCGTTGCATGGCCACCAGGCTCAGCGAGAGCGAGGCCCGCGGATCCCTGGGCGCCGCCTCCACCGCCTGGTCCAGCACCTCCTGCGCCCGATCGAGACGGCCGGCCTTCATGAGGGTACTCCCGAGATCGATGAGCAGAGTGGGATCCTCCGGGTTCACCGTGACTGCCTGTTCCCGCTCGCGGATAGCGTCGTCCCAGTGCCCGACCGTCTCGTAGATCCGGGCCAGCTGCACGTCGGATTGAAACAAACCCACGTCGAACTCCAGGGTTCGCCGAAACCCCGCGATTGCTTCGGGCAGTTTGCCGCCCATGAAATTCATCAGCGCCATGAGAAAGCGATACGCATTGGTGTCATTGGGAAGCCATCCGCCGTCGTCGCTCCGCTCCCGCGCGATCCCCCGGCCGGTGAGCACCGCGAAATCATACGCCGCCTGGTCCATGTGACCAGTGCGTGCAGCGGCCAGCCCGTGATGCCAGAGCAGAAAGCCGGGCGCATCGGTCCGGTCTTTCCGGACCCGGGCATCGCCCAGAATCTTCTCCATCCGCTCGTAAGCCTCGGTGTTGCGACCGGTCCGGAGATCGTTGATCCCCCGCTCCAGGTCCGCCATCCACCAGCTGTCGAGGGTAATGATGAGCCTTCCGTTATCGATGATCGCCCGGGGCTGTTTGAATTCACCCAGGATCGATAGGTCCACCATGGGATCGGTGACAAACGCGCGCTGGAGCAGCCGCATGCTTTCGTGCATCATCGAATCGACGTAGGCCTCGCCATGCTGCCGCAGCAGCTGTCCCCAGCGATTGTCATATCGCCGTTCCGGCAGCACCGCCAGGCCGAGGATCGGCTCGGCATATTGCGGAGCAAGCGAAATGGCCAGGCGCCACGACCGTTCCGCTTCGTCCCACTTTTTCTGGCGGAAGTATTCAGCGCCCAGCTGGTAATGCACCACCGCGTCGTTGGAATCGATGCGAACCCGCTCCTGCAACGCCTCCAGGCGCTGGCGCGCGTTCTGGCACCAGGCCGGGCCGGATGGCGCGGTGGAGAGCAGACCTGCCACAAGACAGAAGAGTGGTGTTTTCAAGGAGGGAACCTCCGCTAGCCAACTTGAAGCGGAAAACCGGTTTTCGCTAGAGGCGAGGAATATCCGTCACTTTCGCTGGTACACCACCTTCCCGCCAACCACGGTAGCCCTGATGGTGGCATGCTGAATCTCGGCCGGCGCGATGCGGGTGAGATCCTGGTCGATCAGGGTCACATCCGCCAGGTATCCCGGCTTGAGCATTCCGCGGTGCTGCTCGGCAAACACCGCGTACGCGTTTTCGTAGGTATAGGAGCGAAGCGCCTCTTCCACGGTGATCTTCTGTTCCGGCACCCACCCCTCGGGGTTCTGGCCATTCCGGGTCTGCCGGGTGACGGCCGCATAGATGCCGAGGAGGGGTTCCATCGGGGCCACACTCCAGTCGGATCCGAAACCCAAGTGGGCGCTGCGATCGATCAGCGAGCGGAAGGCATAGGTGGTCTTGATGCGCTCAGGGCCGATGCGCTTCTCCGCCCAGTCTCCGTCATCCACCAGGTGCAGCGGCTGCATCGAGGCGATAACGCCCGTCGCGGCGATCCGGTCGATGTCACTCCGACGCAGGTGCTGGGCGTGCTCGATCCGGAAACGGCGGTCGCGGGCGCCGTGGGCCTGCGCCACGCTGTCGTAGATGTCGAGCAGCAGGCCGTTGGCCCGCTCCCCGATGGCATGCATCGCCACCTGGAGGCCGGCGGAGTCCGCCGCGCCGATCCAGGCGCGAAGCGAATCCTCGGGAAACCGCATGAGCCCGCGGGTCTGGGGCGCGTCGTTGTAGGGTTCGTAGAAAAACGCGGTGGTGGATCCCAGCGAGCCATCCACATAGCCCTTGACCCCGGCCAGCCGGAGCCAGTCGTCTCCAGCGCCAGCCGCCTTGAGGGTGTCCAGCACACCTCGCCAATCCTCCAGGGAGTCGTACATCGCCACCCGGATCTTGAGGGTGCCCGCGGCCCGGGCCCGCCGAAGCGCCGCGAATTCTCCCCAGAAGGAGCTGACGGCCGACACCGCGGTGACCCCGTGCGACACCGCATAATCCATCGCCCGGGCCAGCCCGGCATCGTCCCGCGCGGCGCTGGAGACCGGCAGGATTGCCTGGATGGGGTTGTGGGCGTTGTCCTTGAGCACGCCGGTCGGGTCGCCATGGGCGTCCCGGACGATGACGCCACCCGGAATGTCCGGCGTGCTCCGGGTGATATTGCCCAGCCGAAGCGCTGCGCTGTTCGCCAGCCACATGTGGCCATCCAGCCGGGAAATGAACACCGGATTGTTCGGCGTCACCGAGTCGATCCAGTCGCGCCGAGGAAGCGGGGCGCCCACCCAGCGTTCATGGTCCCAGTTTCCATCGGTGATCCACTCGCCCGGCCGCACGGTCGCCGCGTAGGCCTTGATCCGGGCGATGAATTCGGCCGGGCTCAGGGCATCGCGCAACTCGAGCTGGCCCAGCGAGTAGCCGCCTTCGACCAGGTGGACGTGCCCGTCCATGAATCCCGGCGTCACCAGCCCGGCACCGTTATCGAGCCGTCGGGTGTCCTTGCCGACATAGCGCGCCAGCTCGGCGCTGTCCCCTACGGCGATGATAGTGTCGCCCCGGATGGCCACGGCGCCGGCCCATGGCCTCGCCTGGTCGCCGGTCCACACTCGGCCGAAAATGACGAGGTCGGCGGGAGGGGTGCGATTGCAGGCGACTAACAATCCAAGGAGAACGGCTGAGGAGAAGCGTCTAATCATTGCAAATTCCGATCTGAGGTCGCTGATAGTAAGCGGTAAGCAGTGAGAGGTAAGCGGGACCGGACGCTGACACCGGGACTCGTCATCAAGGTTTGAACCTACCTCTAGTCCCGCTTACCGCTTACCCCCTTACCGCTCACTGTTGTTAGCGGCGAGCCAGCCGGCGCAACGCTTCCAGCTTCTCCAGTGCACTGGTCCCGGAAGTCGCCGGTGCGGCCGGCGCCACCGCAAACAGGTCGCGGATATCCAGCAGGATCTCCAGCATCAGCTGGTCCCGCATGTAGGCGTTCTCGAGGTCCTGGGTCCGGGTCTCCGACCCCGCCTGCTTGGCGCGATCGTAGGATTCCCGGTAAATGGACTCGAGGTTTTCGAGAATGCGTTCTCTGGGGCGCACAAGACCTGCTTAGTGACAAGTGACAAGTGACAAGTGACAAGTGACAAGTGACAAGTGACAAGTGACAAGTCGCGGGGTTGCTAAAGTCTACACCATTACGCAAGGTTAACACCATATCAGCTGTTCCTTGTCACTTGTTACCTGTCACTCCCATGTCTCTTTCCGGCAAATCGATTCTCATCTTCGCGGGTCCCCTGTATGAGGACCTCGAGCTCTGGTACCCCAAGCTCCGGTTGGAGGAAGAAGGGGCAAAGACCGTCGTCGCCGGCACCGGCGAGAAGACCTATAAGGGGAAGCATGGTTACCCGGTCACCGTGGATACCGATGTGACCCTGGTTTCTTCCCAGAGCTTCGACGGCCTCATCATTCCGGGTGGGTACGCGCCGGATGTGATGCGGCGGTCGGCGCGCTTGCTGGAGATCACCCGGGAGATCTTCAGGGCCAACAAGCCGCTGGGCTTCATCTGCCATGCGGGGTGGGTGCCCATTTCGGCCGGAATTCTCAAGGGCAAACGGGGCACCAGCGTCCCCGCAATCAAGGACGACGTGGTGAATGCCGGGATGACCTGGGAAGACAAGGCGGTGGTGGTGGACGGAAACCTGATCTCGTCCCGTCATGTCGCCGACTTGCCACAGTTCATGGCGGCCTATGTGAAAGCATTCGCGGCGCCGAAGCGGACGGGCCCGGCGGTGCGGAAGTAGACCGGGAGGCAACATGCCACTGTTTCGAGTCCTTGCCATGGTTTCCGGATTCGTCCTGGGTACCAGCATCAGTTGCCTTCAGGCCCAGGCATTGACGCCGGGGACCTGGACCGGTTCCGCGACCAAGGACAACGGCGACATCAGCACGTTGACGTTCGACGTCGCGGTCACCGGTGACAGCATCGCGATTACGATCAACAGTCCTGAGCGGGACAACAGCTTTGCGGTGCTGGATGTGAAACTGGCCAACAATACGCTCTCGTTCTCACTCCCATTCGGCCCTGATAGCAAGTGTGTTCTTGCCCGGCAAACCGATGGTGCCTTTTTCGGAAGCTGCAGCGGCGGCGCCGGCGCAAAGTCAGATATCCAGATGTTCCCACCAGCAAGGGAATAGGCGAGGCCAGTCATGAAATCCATTGCCAGCATTCGTGGGGATGGGCCGGGGGCGGGACAGGGCTCGGCGGAGGGCAGTCGCTAGTTCGCGTTTTTCGGGTTACCACTCGCCGGCGGCTTTCACCGATATTCCCCATATAGGGGCGGAGGCCTCTCCGATGCGGCGGTTCCTCCTGGTCAGTGGCACAATCGCGCTGCTCCTCGCGATCCTGGTCTGGTTCGGCAACGACTTGGCACGAGCCTTTGAGTCAGGCTCGCCGAGCGTGAGCGATGGAACCCCGGACTCGGGAAGCATGGAGCATGGCAAGCGGCTGCCCAGCGCCGCTGGGAAGACGGCGAGGTACTGGTGGTCAAGTGCGGCCACGATGAGCGCGACTTCCGGATGCAGGCGAACCCGAAGACCTTCTTCACTACCGATCACTACCTCGGTTATCCTACAGTTCTCGTTCGCCTGGCCAGCGTGACCATGGCCGAGTTCAAGGATGTCCTGGAGCAGGCCTGGCGAATCAACGCGCCGAAACGACTGGTAACAGAATACGACCAGAAAAACAGGTGAGGCTCGGCCCACCTGACCTCTTGCCTACCGGCCCACCCATGTCCCTGCAAGACTCCCAGCAGCGCGTCGACCAGTGGGTCGGTAAATTCAAGGAAGGCTACTTCGATCCGCTCACCAACATGACGCGGCTGGCCGAGGAAGTCGGCGAGCTGGCCCGCGAGGTGAACCATCGCTTCGGTCAGAAGACCAAGAAGAAGGAGGAGCCCGAAGGCGACCTGGGCATGGAGATGGCGGATATCCTCTTCGTCCTGATCTGCATGGCGAACCGGGAAGGGATCAACCTGCAGGGCGCGTTCGACCGGATGATGCAGAAGGTGGAGACCCGGGACGATTCCCGGTGGACAAAGAAATAGGGGCGGATCTCAGACCGCCCTCGGCGTGACCAACAGGTTCCTCACGAAAGCCACGAAATCCCACGAAGGGCACGAAAAACGATTTCAAAAAGGAATTCTCTTGAAGAAGCCTCATTCGATTGTTATTCGTGCTTTTCGTGCGATTTCGTGGTTTTCGTGTGGATATGTCGTACTCCTCCTCGGTGCCAGCACTGCAAACGCCCAAGCCAAGCCGCGCGGACGCGACCTCGGCATTCCCTTCCCCGGCACCACCGGCCCCAACAACGCCATCACCGATGTAGCGGGCGTGGCGGTCGGCCACGCCACGATCATCCGGGGTTCCGGAAAAATGATCTCGCACCAAGGCCCGGTGCGCACCGGGGTCACCGCCATCCTCACCCGCCCCCGGGGCGACTGGTCGCCGGTCTTCGCCGCCACGTTCAATCTCAACGGCAATGGCGACATGACCGGCACCAACTGGATCGCCGAATCGGGATTTCTCGAAGGGCCGATCCTTCTTACCGGCACCCACAGCGTCGGCACCGTACGGGACGCGACCATTCAGTGGGAATTGAAGAACGGCCGCGACTTCCTGTTCACCTATCCGGTCGTCGCGGAGACCTTTGACGGCCTGAGCGACTACAATGGCGAGCATGTACGACCGGAGCACGCCTTTGCCGCGCTGGACTCGGCGAAGCCGGGGCCGGTCCAGGAGGGAGCGGTCGGCGGTGGGACAGGAATGGGATGCAACGACTGGAAAGGCGGCATCGGCACCAGCTCCCGGAAGCTTTCGCCCCGCCAGGGTGGGTGGACGGTAGGAATCCTGGTTCAATGCAACTACGGCGGCAATCTCACCATCCTCGGCGTGCCCATCCCGACGCCGGATGAATACTCCTACTGCCGCACCCTGCCCGACAGCGCCGCTTCGCAGGCGTGGGTGAACCGGCTTCCCCGCTGCGACAGCCTACCCCGCCACGTCGGCGAAGCCGGTGAAACTCCCGGTCGAGAGGGACGGGCCTCGATCATCGTCGTCGTGGCCACTGACGCTCCGCTGCTTCCCCACCAGCTGGCCCGGCTCGCGCGACGCGTCTCCATGGGGCTGGGAAAACTCGGCAGTCACGCCGGCGATCAGTCGGGCGACCTGTTTCTCGCCTTCTCCACCGCGAACCATGGCGCATCCCAGAGCGATACCTCGAGCCTTACCATGTGGCCCAACGAGCGGATGAACCCGCTCTTCCAGGCGGTCATCGACGCAACCGAGGAGGCCGTGGTGAACGCGATGCTGGCCGCGGAGACGATGGAAGGCGCCGACGGCATCCGGGTGCCGGGGCTGCCAGGATCAGTGGTGGTGGATGCGCTCAGAAAAGCCGGCAGGATGCACTAAAGCGGATTCAGAAGCCAGGGAGGTCCGACCACACCACCTCGTAGTGATTCACCACCAGGTCTCGATTCACCAGGAACCTGTCATCCTCGGGATAGAACCGGGCGACGCTGATGTCCTCTCCGGCAAACGCTTTGATCGACTCCCGGGATTCCCAGAGCGAGACGATCAGGAACTCACACTCGCTACCCAGCGTCCGCTGCAGCACTACCGCGCCCCGGTTGCCCGGGGTGCTGCGGTAGTTGGCGAGGCCGGTCTTCTCCAGATAGGCTAAACATGCGCCAGCATCCGTGTTCCGTACCGCGCCCCGCCAGGTGCGGGCGATCAGTTTCGCTTGAGACATAACATGGGTCACCGGAGGAGAAAACCGCAGTAGAGAGCCGTCAGAATCGCCGTCGGAATCAAGGTCAGGGCGCGGTGACCGGCTGCACCGGCGAATACCGGTCGACATCAAAGCTGCTCGATTGGAACCACAGCTCGTCGAAGCAGTACACCTGCCGATCAGCCAGGTGCACGCAGGAAATGTCGCTCGCGGAAAAATCTACCACCTGAACCCCGGCCAAGCTGAGGAGCGTGGCTACCGGCCCGCCCAGCTCGCTCGATCCCCACCGTATCACCGTGCCGTTGCGGATTGCCATCCCGGTACGAAACTCCGTCGCGAGCCGGGTTACTCCGTTCGTCACCAGCACCGGCACCGCCGACGGCGCGCCTGGGCCTCCAAGCTGGCCCTGATCATTCTGCCCCCAGCACCACAATTCCCCATTGGCAAGGTATCCGCAGGCGAAATCGGTCCCCACCGACAATCCGGCAAAATGAAGCGCTCCGCTCACCGCCACCGCGGTATCCGAAGGCGTGAATGATCCATTGCCTGGCGGGCCGTCACCCCAGCATGCGGCGGTCGAATCCACCAGCCTTCCACACGAAAAGAGGTTTGTTCCCGAACTGCCGATGGCGGTTTCAATATCCAGGAAGGCTGGCGAACCGGTCACCTGCGCACCAACCCCGGTAAAGAAACTCCAGCACCAGGCGGTAGAATCTCCGATGGCAACGCCACAGAATCGGTAACCCTGGTTTGCGGCCAACCGGCGCAGGGGGGGAACTGCCGGAAGCGCCGCGAACGGAGTGGTGCTGGGCCCGAAGCAGTGCACCGTTCCCGCCGCATTCAAGCCGCAGCCTCCCGGCCAACCCACCACCAGCTGAGTAAGATTCTGCCCGCCCAGAGCCAGTCCCGGGGCATTGAAGTCCTGGGTAAATGGATCTGAGGGTTGCTCCGAAACCGGGTCGCTCCGAACCCATGAATCATACCCCCAGCACCAGACATCCCCCTGCACCAGCCCGCACCCCAAACCATGGCTCGAGTCCAGCCGATCGACTCGGAAGGCTTCGCCCGTGGTCTGAAAGGTGACAGAAGTATCCTCCAGAGTTCTCACCTCGATCTCATTCAGTCCTGCCGAAGAACCCAACGACCATCTGCTCTCGGCGATTCCACTGGCATCAGTCTGGTTCTCGATCGGAATCACGCTTCCCCCACCCTGCCGGACGACCCAGGTCACCAGGCGGTCTGCCAGCGGACGGCCCTGGTTGTCGACCAGGCGAACCCTCATGGTATCGAGCAGGAATAGTCCAGGAGCGGCGCGATCGGGAGGCCCCTGCACCACTTCGAAATGGCCAACGATTGGCGGCGAGGTCGTGTCCGAGCACCCACCGACCGCCAGCAGGATCAGCGCGAGGATGTAGCGTGAGGTGGTTCTGGAGTTCATGCAATCTCCGCGGCAGGAACTACCTAAGGACGGCTCCTGGTCCGGAGCACGCACATCGCTCGATCCTGGCCTACTCCCAGTGCTTCGGCTCCGCGACGATCTCTCCCAGCAGCCGCTCGTAGCTCCCCCACCGGTCCCGCGCGATATCTCCCAGCTCGACTGCCGCCAGCACGGCGCATCCCGGCTCGCTCAGGTGTCGGCAGTCAGGATACTTGCATTTGTCGATGAGATTTCGCATCTCGGGAAAACAGC
>JBDTTZ010000258.1:0-2959 GCA_040008015.1 Gemmatimonadota bacterium | reverse complement strand
CCATAGGCCAGCCGGCGGCCGCGGCCGATGATCAGCACTCCCGTGCACAGCTCTTCGACCAGGTGCAGCAGGTGCGAGCTCAGCACCACGGCGGCGCCCTCCCGGGCCCGGCGCAGAATCGTATCCTTGGTCCGGCGAATGCCGACCGGGTCCAGCCCGGTCAGTGGCTCGTCGAACAGGAGGACCCGCGGTTCATGCAGCAGCCCGCAGGCGATCGCCAGCTTCTGGCGCATCCCGCGCGACAGCTCGCCGGGAAGCTTCTGGCGATGCTCGGTGAGCTCGAGTTCCTCCAGCAGCACCGGTGCCCGGGTCGCCGCGTCGCCCACCTGGTAGATCCGGGCGACGAACCGGAGGTGTTCTTCGACGGTGAGGTACTCGAAGAGCTGTGGCTCATCGGGAACGAAGGCGAGCTGGCGCTTGGCGGCGACCGGATCCGACTGGAGATCGTGCCCGGTTATAGTGATGGTTCCGGAACTGGCGGGTAGAATGCCCGCGAGACAGCGAAGGGTCGTGGTCTTTCCGGCTCCATTGGGCCCGACCAGGCCAAGGACTTCGCCGGGGGCGACATCGAAGGAGAGATCGCGGACCGCAACCAGGTCTTTATAGCTCTTGGTGAGGCCGGCGACGTGAATCACTTTGCCTATGGGGAGATAAGTGGTAAGTTAAATGAAGACTTGATCTTAGTTCGAGGGCGAAACCTTTCCACCCTCTGCGGCGTCTCTAGCTGAAACATGAGCGGGACTTCTGGAATACATATGAAACTCTACTGGGTCAAAATCATCTTCGGTGCCCTGGCCATTTTCGCCCTCGGCATGGTTATCCGAACCGGCATTAACAAGGGTAAGGACCGGATCCACAGCATTACGGAAACTTCGGATCCCATCAACATTCCCTTCCCGTTGGGCATCATGCCGTTCCGGCTGGATGGCACCCGGCTGGGCAATGTCGAGCGGGTCACGCTGCTGCGTGATTCGCCCAAAGGTATATCGAATATCCGGGTGGTGGTGAAGCTGGCTGACTCGATCTCACCCGAGCGGCTGAAGCGATGCATGCTGGTTATCGAGGATCCCCAGCGAATCAATGAGAACACCACCTTCCGCTGCCAGGCCGCCGATACGGCGGGGCTCAAGCTGGTGCCGTACGGCCAGGTGAACATCGACGGGCTGGAGACCTCTTTCCCGCTCTTGCTGACCGCCGCGGCGGTCGCGGATCTTCGGTCCGACAGCGCCAATTCGCGGATGGAAGCCGGTGCCGACTCGATCGCGAACGCTGCGGAGGCCTATGCCGATTCCATGGACCAGAGGGCTGATTCCCTCACCACCGTGAACATGGAACGGGCCGACTCAATCCGCGAAGAAGCCAACCAGCGGTCCGATTCCCTTCGCGAAGCAACGCTTCGCATGGCGGATTCTATCAGGCAATCGCGGCGTGCCATTCCTCCGCGCCGCCCGCGCAGATAGAGCCCGCATGCTGCGAACACTGCGCCTGCTGGGCGTCCTGGCTACGAGCGTCGCCAGCGCCCAGGCCCAGAGTGAGCATCTCGGCAGCATCACGTTCCCCACCTCAGGCTCGACTGCCGCACAGGAACACTTCATCCGCGGCACGCTTTACCTCCACAGCTTCGAATACGAATTGGCAGCGCAGGAATTCCAGGCGGCCCAGCGCCTGGAGCCCGGCTTCGCCATGGCCTACTGGGGCGAGGCCATGACGTACACGCACCCGGTCTGGAACCAGCAGGACAAGCTGGCAGCGCTGGCGGCGTTGAACCGGTTAGCCCCGACGCCGGAACAGCGTGCGGCCCGGGCTCCCACGCCAAGGGAAAAGGCCTGGCTCCACGCAGTGGAGGTGTTGTACGGGCCCGGGACTAAGGAGCAGCGCGACACGTTGTACTCCGGAGCGATGGAGCGAATGGCCGCCGGGGCGCCGGGAGACGACGAAGCGCAGACATTTTACGCCTTGTCGCTCTTGGGACTCTCGCAAGGCGTTCGGGTGGTTCCAACCTACATGCGGGCCGGAGCAATCGCGCTCGGCGTGATGCAACGCAATCCCGATCACCCGGGCGCCGCACACTACGCCATCCACGCCTTTGACGATCCCATCCATGCACCGCTCGGGCTGCACGCAGCCGAGATGTACTCCGGCATCGCTCCCAGCGCCGCACATGCCCAGCATATGACGACCCACATCTTTCTGGCGTTGGGCAAATGGGACGACGTGGTGAAACAGAACATTATCGCATTGGGGACCGATTCGACGAAATGGATGCCGGGGCACTACAGCTCCTGGCTCGAATACGCGCTGCTTCAGCAGGGCCGCCTCGCCGACGCCAGTCATCTCCTGGACCTCATGGCCAGGAACATGAGTGGCTCGGTGCCCTTGAGCCAGCGCGGGACCCTGGTGTTGATGCAGGATTATTACTTGATCAACACCGAGCAATGGGATTTCGCGCCGCCGGCCCTGGACATCGACGGTGCCGGCCCGATGCTGCGCGCGGTCCAGGTGTTCTCTCGTGGCTACTCGGCCCTCAAGCGAAATGAACTTGACCACGCCCGGAGCCAATTGGAAAGTCTTCGCGCGCTGACCCACATTGATGGAACGCCCGCTCAGGTTGGGGTGCTGGCCTCCGAGTTGGCCGGCCTGGTCCAGGTGAGCACCGGCGATACCACCCAGGGGCTGTGGTTGCTTCGCCGGGCATCGGCGATCGAAGACACGATCCCGGTTGAGTTCGGGCCACCGCTCATCGTGAAGCCGACTCACGAGGCCCTGGGGGAAGCCTATCTGGAGCTGGGTCGCCCGACCGAGGCAGAACGGGAATTCCAGCGCGCACTCGAACTGGCTCCCGGGCGAATGCGTTCCATCCTGGGCCTGGCGCGGGCGGCCACTCTGGCTGGGAACGCTTCCGGCGCTGAACGGGCATGGGGCCAATTGCGCCAGGTCCTCGCCAGAGCAGACTCCGCGG
>JBDTTZ010000257.1:0-3569 GCA_040008015.1 Gemmatimonadota bacterium | reverse complement strand
ACCGCGAAGGATTTCATGCTCCAGATCCTTCGCCAGCCCTATGTGAAGACCGGCAAGGCCATTGGCAAGATCGTCGAGTACGCCGGCGACGCGGTGCAGAGTCTTTCCATTGATGAACGCGCCACCATGACCAACATGGCGGCCGAAGTCGGGGCATTTACCGGGCTCATCCGGCCCGACGAGAAGAATGTCGAATTCCTGGTGCGGGAACGCGGGATGCCGCCGGAGGAGGCCCGGTCGATGCTCACGGGGATGAGCTCCGACCCGGACGCGGTCTATGAAGAGATCATCGAGATCGATGCCCACAGCCTGCTGCCCATGATCGCGCTGCCCGGGGATCCGGGGAACGGGCTCTTTATTGAAGAACTGGGCCAGGAGGTCAAAGTGGACATCGCCTACGCCGGGAGCTGCACCGCGGGAAAGAAGGAAGACATGGACATGTACGCCCGGGTGCTCAAGGAAGCCGCTGACCAGGGTGAGCGGATCCATCCCGACGTCCGTTTCTACATCCAGTTCGGCAGCCAGGATGTGAAGCGTTACGCCGAGCGGAAGGGATATGTCGAGATTTTCAGGGCGGTCGGTGCGGAGATTATCGAGCCCAGCTGCGGTGCCTGCATCAACGCGGGTCCCGGCGTTTCCTACGATAGGAAGACCGTCACGGTGAGTGCCATCAACCGGAATTTTCCGGGTCGTTCGGGACCGGGGCAGCTTTACCTCGCGAGCCCTTATACCACTGCGGCCAGCGCTTTGGCCGGCCGGATTACTCCGTGGGAGCCGGAGAAGGCGCTGGCGTAACGGCGGCCACCCTTCCGGTTCGGGCCCGGGCCGGCCGGAATGCAGCGGCATCGTAGGCGCTCCGCGCATTCCATAACACCCACGATTTCAGCCCCAGGTCTTCCACCGCGCGGATCTGTTCCTTCACATGAAAGGCGGTATACCGGGGCTTGCCCAGGGTGAACGCCTGGAGCCAGGGCCGGATTTCCGCCGTCTTGCCGAGCGGTACCCCCCGCTTGATTCCATCCTGCAGCGCGCGATGCACCACCTCGTAGGGCTCGCTGTTCGGATGGGTGATTTCGTAGAACCCGCCGTAGTAGTGGCTGGGATACACCATGGGAAGGACGACGTCCGCTGTCGTGACCAGGTCTTCCCATACCTGCCCGATTCCCATGTCCACGTTGGTGCTCGCGGTCATTCCGAACACATCGATGGTGAACGGCACGCCCAGCGGCTTCAACTGGTCGCGTAACAGGCGGAGGTTCCGGACCACGCCGTCCCGGGTTGTCTCCTTGCCCTTGCGGCCGGGGTACACCGCCTTCGCCATGTAGGAACGAGGCTCGTCAGGAAAGCGCACGTAGTCGAACTGCAGCTCTCCGAACCCCATTCGCACCGCTTCCTCGCCCAGGTCCCCGGCATACACCCAGACCGAGTCGGTAAAGGCGTCCACCCAGCCATGGCCTTTGCGGTCCACCCACATGCCGCCATCCACATTGTGGATTGACCATGCCGGCCGGTGGCTGGCGAGCAGGGGATCCTTGGCGACCACGATTCGAGCGATGGGGAAGATCCCGTGAGCGTGCAGCACGGCCAGCCGCTCCCGGACATCGGCCGCCCGGACCTGCTGGTTGGCGGTGATCGCGATAGCGGTGGAGACCTTCGAGGGGTACGTCAGATACCCGGTGTCGTCCTTCACGTCGATGACGAAGGCGTTGATCTCGGTGGTATCGGCCAGCCGGACCAGGTCGTAGAAGTGCCGGGAGCCGAAGGCCCAGGCATTCAGGTAGATCGCCCGGACCGATTGAGGAGGTGGCACCAGGGGCGGGGCCGGCCAGTCCACCGGCTCCAGCTGCCGGGGAGTGCCTGGCATCATCCGGTCGAGGGCGATTCCCTGGTGCGGCAGCTCGTCACCCCACCGGGCGGTCTGGCCGGCCAGGGGAGCGACGAGGAATGTCAGCAGCAGGAGAGTGCAGAAGGGAGCGCGGCGCATTGGTCCTTCAAACTTGCAAGCCACGTGCCCGTGGCGGTATGCGTGGATCACGCTCTAAGGTTGTGAAACGGGGGTGATTTCGGTCCGGCGGTTCCGGGTTCGTGCCTCGTCCGTGGTATCCTGCGTGAGAAGATTGTTCGCCCCTCGCCCCCGAATGCTGAGCTGGGCATCGTGCACCCCCTTGCTGATCAGGTACAGCCGGATAGCCTGGGCTCGATCGGTGGAGAGCTTCAGACTCTCGGCCGGGGGTAACCGGTCCTGCGCGTTCCCGACGATCTCCACCTTGAGCTCAGGGTGGGCGACCAACACGGCCACGATACTGTCGAGCTGGGGAGAGGCCTCGGGGTTGAGCTTGCGGCTCCGATATTCGAACGCCGTGCCCGGAACGGTCCAGGACCCCGGGTTGGCCGCGCCGGGAGGCCCGGCGGCCGCGGGTATAGCGGAAGGCGCAGGGGTGGTATCCCTCGGTGCTGCGGGCCTGGTGGTATCCCGCGGCGCAGCCGGCCTGGTGGTATCCGGTGCCGCCACCGGGCAGCCCCACTGGTCCACCCTGCTCCCCGGCGGGGTATTGGGGCAGAGATCCGAGGCATCGGGCACGCCGTCCCGGTCCACGTCAATGGTGGGCGGGCAACCGAAGGCGTTGACGATGGTTCCGGCGGGTGTATCCGGACACCGGTCGATCCCGTCCAGCACCCGGTCGTTGTCCAGGTCGCCCGGGCAGCCGAGCCGGTCCACCGTGGCTCCCGCGGGAGTACTGGAGCAACGGTCCAGGCCATCGAGGATGCCGTCCTTGTCGGTGTCGGACGGGCAGCCGGTACGGTCCGCCGTGGCTCCCGCCGGAGTCTCGGGACACTTGTCGATCCCGTCCAGCACACCATCCCGGTCCGCATCCTGAGGACACCCGACCGGATCCACCTGGGCTCCAGCGGGACTCTGCGGGCAGCGGTCAACCCCATCGAATACGCCGTCCTGGTCGGCATCGGAGGGACAACCCCGGCCGTCCACAATGGCGCCGACCGGGGTGTTGCTGCACCGGTCGTAGCGGTCATACACGCCGTCACCGTCGCTGTCGGTCAGCGAGCGGCTTCGGAGCATCAGGCTGATCCCCGCTCCCATGGCAAAGTTGCTGAAGGACGGGGAGCTGCTCCTGCTGATGATGGCTTCGGTGCGGAGCATCATGGTGGGAGACAGGGCAATCCGCGCCCCGATTCCTCCCAGGAGAGCATTCGAAGACCCGCAGATGGTCGAAGGCGCAACATTTTGGGGGCAGCTGCCGTACCCCACCATCCCGTAGCCGCCCTTCAGGTAGAGCGAGCTGTACAAGCCGAGCGGCAGGTTGTAGAGCGCGGCGCCCTCGAGGGTCGTGACCGTGACACCGGTCCCGTTTGACGACTTGGGCGAGGCCACTCCCGCCTCGATCTCCAGCGTCATCCGGTTGCGCCAGACCCAGAAGCCGAGCCGTCCCATGCCGCCGACCGAGCCGCCCAGCTCGGTTGAATTGCCAAAGCTGGTGTACGCCCCGGCCACGCCCGCCTCGAAGCGGTATTCCCGCTGCGCCTGTGCCGTCCCTGGAAGGGCGGCACTG
>JBDTTZ010000256.1:0-11935 GCA_040008015.1 Gemmatimonadota bacterium | reverse complement strand
ACCCACGAAGAGATCGGATCCGCGCTGGGCGTCCAGTCCGGAACCTCCAAGGCGCAACTATTTCGGGCCCGGGCGAAGCTAAGAGAAGCCCTGGCCGATTTTGCGGGAGAGAGTGCCTCATGATAGAAGATCCGTTGGACCCGAGATTGCGGGACGCCGCGGCCGAATACAACAAGCCGCCCGAGACCCCCCGGGATGCGATGTGGGCCGCGATTGCAGCCGCGCGTGGCACGCGCGCCCGGCGCCCAATCTGGAAGACCCTGGCATGGGGTGGGATGGCCGCCGCCGCAGTGCTGCTGCTCGGCATCCTGATCGGCCGGGGGCTGATGTCCCGGAACCAGGCGCCGGTCCCGCCGCAGGTGGCCAACCAGCCGGTGCAGGATACCGCCACCGGTGACAACGCCTTCAAAGTGGCGGCGGTGCAGTACCTCAGTCAGTCCGAAGTGTTCCTGACCACGTTCCGGACCGACCTGAAGCAGGGCACCCTGGACCAGAGCGCCGGCCGCCGCGCCCAGGACCTGCTCTCGTCCAACCGACTCCTGATGGATTCGCCGGCGGCGAGAGACCCGAAGACGAAGGCCCTGTTGCAGGACCTGGAGCTGGTGCTGGCCGAGATCGCCCAGATGACCGATCAGAGCAACCAGAACGAAGCCAACATGATCGATGAAGGACTTGAACAGGGCGGGCTCCTGTCCCGCCTTCGCACCGCCGTCCCCGCCGGGCAACCGACGGTCGGCCTTTGAGGAGATATCTGACCATGCGCACCACCACGTTTCTGTTCGCGCTCGCCGCCACCATGCCGATGTTCATGACGGCGGGCCCCTCGATCGATCAGCAGGGCCCGGCGATCGTCGCCCAGGCGGTGTCCGGCCTGCTGCCGCCCGCGGCCTGGCTTCCCGGCGATCCCGCCGATTCGCTCTATCGCGCCGCGCGCTCCGCGCTGCAGCGCAACGATTTCACCCGCGCCGTGAGCCTCTTTCACCAGGTCCGCGACCGGTATCCCCGGTCCGAGTACGCCCCGGTCGCCTATTACTGGGAAGCGTTCGCGCTATATCGCAGCGGCGGTGACAACAACCTCAAGACCGGACGCGACATCCTGCGGCTCCAGCGGGAACGGTTTCCCGACGTCTACAGCAAGGGCGGAGATTCCCAGGCATTGGAAACCCGGATCTGCGGGGTGCTCGCCAGTCACGGCGACGCGGACTGCGCCCGGGTGATTTCGGAGAGTGCCACGAGCACGGCCACGGGGACGTCGTCATCGACTTCCACGACGACCAGTACCAACACCACCACGACCACCAGCGGGGGCCGGAACGCCGGCCGCTGCCAGGACGAGGATGATGACATGCGGGTAGCGGCGCTCAACGCCCTGCTCCAGATGGACGCGGACCGCGCGGTGCCGATCCTGCGCCGGGTGCTGGCCCGCCGGGATGCCTGTTCCGAGGTATTGCGCCGGAAGGCCATCTTCCTGGTCTCCCAGAAACAGACAGCGGAGACCGAGGACATCCTGCTCGGCGCGGCCCGGACCGACCCGGACGATGAAGTCCGGCAGCAGGCGGTCTTCTGGCTGTCGCAGGTGGGAACCGAGCGGGCCGTGGCTGCGCTGGACTCGATCCTTCGCACCTCAACCGACCGGCAGATGCAGGAAAAGGCGATCTTCGCGCTGTCCCAGGTGAACAAGGGCCGCGCCAGCGCCGCCCTCCGGGCCTACGCGGAACGCACCGACGCACCGACCGAGCTGCGGGCGCAGGCCATCTTCTGGATCGGGCAGTCGAACAACGCCGATAACGCCCGGTATCTCCAGACCCTGTATGGCACCCTGAGGGAGAAAGAGCTGAAGGAGAAGGTGATCTTCTCGCTCTCCCAGATGAACAGCGCCGAGAACGCCCGGTTCATCATGAGCATTGCGTTGAACGAGAGCGAAGGCATCGAGATGCGGAAGCAGGCCCTGTTCTGGGCCGGCCAGCAGGGGGGCAGCATCACCGACCTGGTCGCGCTCTATGCCAAGATGACCAATCCGGAGATGAAGGAGCAGCTGATCTTCGTCTACTCCCAGCGCAACGAGAAACCGGCGGTGGACAAGCTGGTGGATATCGCGCGGAGCGACCCGGACCGGGAGATGCGGAAGAAGGCGCTGTTCTGGCTGTCGCAGTCGAACGACCCCAGGGTGGCGGAGATCCTGCAGCAGATCATTGACCAGTAACCGCATTGAGGATCGAAGATTGAAGATTGAGGATTGAACAGCACCAGGGTTCAGGACCCAATCTTCAATCATCAATCATCAATCTTCAATTGAGGATCACCATGAAAATCCAGATCCTGCTGTTCGCCGGCCTGACGCTCGCCACGGTGCCGGTATGCGGTCAGTCCCTGGCTTCCCGAGTCTCCCGGACGAACGACGGAGTCGTCCGCTTCAGCTACGCCTCCCGCCCCGATGTCTGCGGCAACGGGGTCAACAACATCAACATGGGCGACAACCACCGCATTACCCGCAACAGCGATGGCGACGACGACAGCAACTGCCCCTGCGACTACGGCCCGGTGCGGGTCACCCTGACGATGCGAAGCGGCGCCGTCACCCGGCTCCGCACCACCGTCGGCACCCGGACCCGCACGGCGCCCGCGGACCTGGTGGACCTGGGCACGGTCAGCACCCGGGAAGCGGCGGCCTACCTGCTCGAGGTCGCCCAGAAGGCGAGCGGCAACGCGGGCGGGGAAGCGATCTTCGCGCTGACCCTGGCGGACAGCGTGACACCGTGGCCGGACCTGATCCGGCTCGCCCGGAACAACGGCGTGCGCAACGATACCCGGAAGAGCGCGGTGTTCTGGCTGGGACAGGCCGCGGGGGACGCGGTGACGAAGGACCTGGCCGAGCTGGCGGAGGATGAGCAAGGCGACCAGGAGGTCCGCGAGTCCGCGGTGTTTGCCCTGTCGCAGCTGGGAAATGACCGGGGCGTGCCGGCCCTCATCCGCATCGCCAAGACCAACAAGGACCCGGAGATTCGCCGGAAAGCCCTGTTCTGGCTGGGACAGTCGGACGATCCCCGGGCACTCGACCTCTTTGAGGATCTATTGAGCTCGAACTAGGCGGTAGTAGGCGGTAATGGGCGGTAAAAAGAAGGCTGTCATCCCGCGTGAGACGAGGGATCTTGCTCGATTTGAGAAGATTCCTCGCTACGCTCGGAATGACAGCCTTTAGGTCTTTCTACCGTCTACTACCGCCCATTACCGTCTATTACCGTCTTCGTACGGTCCCGCCAACCTTCTCAGGGTTTCTCCCCTCTAAGTCCTGCAAGCCGCGCAGTTCGAGTCACCCCAACAATTGAGCCGTACCATGCCAGCACTTACCGGGCTGTTGCTCCTGGCCCTTCAGGCGTCCGTGGCCAACCCCGTCTCCATCGGGACCGCTCCGGCCGAGGTCAGGGCAGTCCGCCTCAACGCTCCCATCACTGTCGATGGCCAGCTGAACGAGGCGGCCTGGCAGGGCAGCGATGGCATTGGTGCCCTTGTGCAACGGGAACCGGTCGAGGGAGTACCGCCCACGGAACGGACCGTCGTCTACCTGGCGTATGATGACGAGGCTCTCTATGTCGGCGCCTGGCTCTACGACAGTGCACCGGATTCGATCGTGGCCCGGCTGGCAAGGCGGGACAACTTCGCCAGCTCCGACCGTTTCATGGTGCTTCTCGATCCCTATCACGACAAGCGCAGCGGGTTCTACTTCGCGGTCAACGCGGCGGGGACCCTGTATGATGGCGTGCTGTATAACGACGACTGGGATACCGACGAGTGGAACGGAGTCTGGGAAGGCAGCGTCCAGCGGACCTCGGAGGGGTGGACCGTGGAGATGCGGATTCCCTATTCCCAGCTGCGGTTCAAGAAGAGCGAGGTGCAGACCTGGGGAATCAACTTCAAGCGGGAAATCGCCCGGAAGAACGAAGAAGACTACCTGGTGTACACCCCGCGGAATGGGAGCGGTTTCGTTTCCCGCTTCGTGACCCTGTCCGGGATCAACAACGTGACGCCGCCCCGGCGCTTCGAAGCGCTGCCCTATGTCACCAGCCGCGCCGAGTTGACCAATCCGCCGGCCGGCAACCCGTTCAACGACGGGTCTTCCACCACCTTCTCTGGCGGCACCGATCTCAAGTTCGGGCTGGGCAGCAACCTCACCGTGGACGCGACGATCAATCCCGACTTCGGGCAGGTCGAGGTGGATCCCGCCGTGGTCAACCTGAGTGACTTCGAGACGTTCTACCCTGAGAAGCGGCCCTTCTTCATTGAAGGATCCACGATTTTCGATTTCGGGTACGGCGGCGCGAACAACAACTGGGGATTCAACTGGGGGAACCCGGACTTCTTCTATTCCCGGCGCGTGGGCCGCGCGCCCCAGGGAAGTCTTCCCGGAAACGACTTCAGCGATGTGCCGACCGGTACCAGCATCCTGGGCGCCGCCAAGCTCACCGGGAAGGTCGGCAGTTGGAACATCGGGATGATGCATGCCCTGACCGGCCGGGAGATAGCGCGGATCGACTCGTCCGGCTTCCAGCGGAATGTCGAGGTCGAGCCCCGGACCTACTACGGGCTGTTCCGCACCCAGAATGAAATGAACGGCGGCCGCCAGGGCCTGGGCATCATCGGGACCACGACGGCGCGCGCTTTCGACGATCCCCGGCTCCGCGATGAGATTAACAGCAGCGCCTTCGGACTGGGCGTAGATGGCTGGACCTTCCTCGACAAGGACAAGACCTGGGTCATCACGGGCTGGGGCGGCGCCAGCTCCATCCAGGGCAGCCAGGGACGGATCACCGCGGTAGAGCAGAACTCGCTGCACTATTTCCAGCGACCTGATGCCGATCATCTTTCGGTGGACTCCGGGGCGACTTCGCTCCAGGGCTTCGCCGGCCGGGTCGCGCTCAACAAGCAGAAGGGGAACTGGCGGGTGAACTCCGCGATCGGGATGATCTCCCCCGGGTTCGACGTGATGGACCTGGGGTTCCAGTTCCGCAGCGACCTGATCAACGCCCACAGCGTGGTGAACCGTCGCTGGGCCACCCCGGGTAAGACGTTTCGGTTCGTCAATCAGAACATGGCGCTGTTCGGCAGCTGGGATTTCGCCGGGGAGCTGATTTCGGCCGGGGTATTCCAGAGCGGGTTCTTCCAGTTCCTGAACTACCGGAGCATACAGTACAACGTTTCCTACAATCCCCGGCGCCTGAATAACCGGCTTACCCGGGGCGGACCCTATACCGAGAGCCAGCCCGGCTTCGAGGGCAGCCTGTTCGCCCAGACCGACGATCGCAAGTCATTCGTCTTCGGGTTCAACCTGTACGGCGGGCACTACCAGCGCGGATCGGACGAGAGCTGGGGCTTGGGCCCATCGGTCGAGTGGAAGCCGAGCAGCAATCTTTCTCTGTCGTTCCGGCCGAGCTTCGACAAGAGCTTTTCCTCGGCCCAGTACGTCGGCACCTTTGCCGACCCGACCGCGACCGCCACGTTCGGCAATCGCTACGTCTTCTCGGATCTCGACCAGACCTCGCTTTCGGCCAGCCTCAGGCTCAACTGGATTTTCAACCCGCGGCTGAGCCTGGAGCTTTACGCCCAACCCCTGATCGCGTCGGGCGACTACTTCCACTTCAAGGAACTGGCGGCGCCCCGAACCTACGACTTCAACGTCTACGGCCGGAACGGGTCAACCTTCGACCGGACCAACTACATCGCCGATCCGGATGGTGCGGGCCCCGCCGCGCCGATCGCAGTGGGCAACCCGGACTTCAACTTCCGCTCGCTCCGGGGCAACGCGGTGCTGCGCTGGGAGTACCTCCCCGGCTCAACCCTGTTCCTGGTGTGGACCCAGAGTCGTTCGGATAATGAGAACGTGGGCGAGTTCGGGTTCAACCACTCGATGGACCGGCTGCTGCGCGCCAAGGCGGACAATATCTTCGCCATCAAGGTGACGTACTGGTGGAGTCCGTGAGCGGTAGGGCGGTAAGGCGGTAAGTCACATCCAATCGTCATCAATCTGTAATTCGGGCGGTTTCTCCGATCCGACCAAGCCCCTACATTGGGGGCATGTCAAAATCCTTCCTGGCGCTCCTGGTTACCGTGGCCACTGCCTGCGACGGCGGCGGACCCAACGCGGCGATCCCGATTTCGCTGGGGACGCCGATCGACTCGCTCGACAGTCCCTATTCCTACCTCGACCACGCGGTCTGGCTGGGTGAGAACCGATGGGCGGTCGTGGCGCCCAACGAGCACGTCGTCGTGATGGTGGACCTTGGCCAGCACTCCACGGCGGTCCTGGGCGGTGCCCGGCACCAGGAGTACGCCGAGCCGTTTGGGATCTTCAAGAGTGGAGATTCACTGTACGTCGATGACTGGGGCAAGCGGGCGGTGACGGTGTGGAACGGCGGATATGTTGGTACGATGGACATCGGCCAGTTCATCCGGGGCGCCTTTCCCGAGGCGCGCGACCGGGCAGGTCGCTTCTATTCGAAGCTGCCGCCCTTCGCCGGACCGGACGGCAGCGGGAATCGCGACTCCGCGGCGATCGTCGCCATGTCCGGCACCCGGGCCGACACCATCGGCAGGCTCGCGCCCCCGGATATCGCCGAAGTGTTCGGTGACGCCGGCCGCCGCTTCGAGCCGCGAGCACTCTCCGGCAGCGATGCCTGGGGCGTGCTCCCCGATGGGACGCTGTGGATCGCGCGGATCACTCAGAACCGGGTGGATCGCCGTTCACCCGAGGGCAAGTGGAGTCGGGGGGAGCAGCTGCCGGACCGGGTGCTCGAGGTATTACCGGAAGACCGCGACATCTTTCTCCTGCAGTTCCCCCCGGACCTGCGGAGCACGGCGGAAAAAGTGCCCTTCGCGATCATCAAGCCGCCCTTCGTGAGCGCCTTTACCGGGCCGGATGGAAACGTCTGGCTGATGAAAAACTACTCGCTGCTGGACTCGACCCGGAGCGTGCAGCGGGTGGGCGCTGATGGAAAGTTGATGGCCCAGTACGAGTATCCCGGGTACGGGCGGGTGATCGGCGGGAACAACGAGGTGCTGCTGGTGGCGGAGTCGAAGGACAAGGCGACGAGCCACCGGATCCTGGTGTACCGGGTGCCGAGCGTCACTCCCTGATCATACCACGGTGCCAAAGAGGCGTCCCAGCCCGGCCGTCGCGGCCATGGCGAGGGCCCCCCAGAACATCACTCGGATTGCGCCGGTGGCCATGTTCGCGCCGCCGGTACGCGCCGCCAAACCTCCCAGGAACGCCAGGAAAAGGAGGGACCCGGCCGCCACCAATGACGCCATGAGCCTGGTCGGGGCGAGCCAGGCGATGGCCAGCGGCAACGCCGCCCCTATCGCGAAAGTCGCGGCGGACGCCAGCGCCGCCTGGAGGGGCCGGGCGGCATGCATATCGGAAAGGCCGAGCTCATCGCGGGCATGAGCGGCCAGGGCGTCATGGGCCATCAGCTGCCCGGCCACCTGCCTGGCCAGTGAGAGCTCGAGTCCTCGCTTCACATAAATGGAAGCGAGCTCCTCGCGCTCGCGCGGCTCTTCGGTTTCCAGCTCGCGCCGCTCGCGTACCAGGTCCGCTTTCTCGGTGTCCGCCTGCGAGCTGACTGACACATACTCACCGGCCGCCATCGACATGGCCCCGGCAACCAGCCCCGCCATACCGGCGATCAGAACCCCGCTGCGGCCCGCGTTTGCCGCGGCCACTCCTACCACCAGGCTTGCGGTCGAGACGATGCCATCATTGGCGCCCAATACCGCCGCGCGCATCCAGCCGATTCTCCCGGCATAATGCCGCTCCGGCAGGCTCTGCGCGGGCTTCACTATGACCGCGCGAACTTGAGGTGGGTCACCTGGGACGCGGCGACGGTGCGGACCAGCTCGAGTCCGCGAAGATCGTCCCCCACGCCTTCGAACAACCGCTCTCCACTGCCCAGCAGCGTCGGCACCAGGCTGATCTCCATTGCGTCCACCAGGCCGGCAATCAGGTACTGTTGGGCGGCCCGGGCTCCTCCGGCGAGAGACACGTCCTTGCCGGCCGCCGCCGCCCGTGCCTCCCGGAGCGCCGACTCGATGCCATCGGTCACGAAGGTGAAGCGATTACCGCCCTCGAGGACCAGTGGCGCCCGCGCGTGGTGGGTCAGCACGAATACCGGATGATGAAACGGTGGATTGTCTTTGTGGCACCGATGTTGGCCAGCGATTCCTCGACCACCTGGTTGCTGGCGTTGACTTCACCGCCGGACTGACCGTGCGTCTCCCGCCACTTCTCGAGAGCAAATGCCCATTGGTGGAGGCGCATGCCACCGATCCCCAGCGGGTTCGCGACACTCAGCCTGGGGCCGGCGACGAAACCGTCGAGGGCCATGGAGATTCTGAGCCGGAGCCGGGCCACGGTCCCCTATTCTCCCTGGCTCAACGGCAAGTCCTCGTCCGGCAGCGGCGTTCCCTCCGGCGGATCCGTCTTCCGACGATTCTTTCGCTTTCCTTCCTCGTACCACTTGCGGGTGATCTCTCCCGCGAGATCCCGGTTCCCCAGGCCGAATGCCAGCCCCGCCGCCAGGGCGATCGCCCCCACCACCAGGGTGAACGCCGCGGTCACGATCTCTTCCGCCACCCCGACCTGCTGCAGCGCCATGAAGATGGCGATGATGACCACCGCCGACTTGGCGAGCTTGGCCAGTATCGGCACCCCGGCAACTCGTCCGGCCGAGGCCAGGATCAGTCCCCGGACAAATTCACCCACGATGATGCCGAGGATGACGATCACGATTCCGGCGATGAGCGTGGGAATGAACGAGAGCATCAGCCCGAACATCTGGTTGATGCTCTCCAGCCCCAGCGCCGCGCTGGCCAGCAGAATCACCACCAGCATCACCAGCCAGAACATGAGTTTTCCTACCGCATGGACCGGGTCGAGATAGGGCCGGGCCCGCCCCACCGCCTCGGCGATTCCCCCTTCCTGCGCCATCTTGTTGAAGTCCATGCGCTTCAACACCCGGTCCACCCAGCGTTCGATCTGCTTGGCAAAGAGGTAGCCGGCCAGCAGCACCAGCACCGCGGCGATCAGCGCCGGAGCTACCCGGCCCAGCTCTCCCGCACCACCGCGCAGCCGTTCCCAGAGTTCGTTCACGGCGCCACCTCGATCACGAGTTTTCCAAGTTGCTTGCCTGCCTGAAGGCAGGCAAATGCGTCAGCGCTGCGCTCCAGCGGGTAAACACTGTCCACCACCGGCCACAACTTATCCTCATGGGCCAGCCGGACAATCGCCTGGTATTCCCGGTGATTGCCCATGGTCGATCCGAGAATGGAATACTGGTACCAGAACAGCCTGCGCACATCGGTGACGACCATGGGGCCGGTGGTGCCGCCGCAGGTGACCAGCCGGCCCATGCGGCCCAGGCAGCGCAGCGATTTCTCCCAGGTCTTTTCGCCGACGTTGTCCACCACCACCTCGACTCCCCGTTTGGCCGTGAGCTTGCGAACCACCGCGGGAACATCCTCGCTGGTGTGATTCAGCACGTGGTCGGCTCCCAGCTCCCGGGCGCGAGCCAGCTTTTCATCGGATGAGCTGGTGGCGATGACCCGGGCACCGGCCAGCTTGGCGATCTGGAGCGCCGCGATGCCGACTCCGCCACCGATACCCCAGATGAGCACCGTCTCGCCTGGCCGCAGCGCCGCCCGGGTGATGAGCATCCGCCAGGCGGTCAGGGTCGCGAGAGAAAATGCAGCCGCCTGGGGCCAGGACATCCGTTCCGGCACCAGGCCGAGATTGGCACCGGGTACCACCACGAACTCCGCCGCCGTGCCGGGGAGATGCTCGCCCAGCAGCCGGTAGGTTTCGCACAGCGAGTGCTCGCCGCCCAGGCAGCTGGGGCAGTGGAAGCAGGAGATGCCGGGGTTGATCATCACCCGGTCTCCCGGCTTGACGTTGCTGACGGCCGCGCCGACCCGTTCGACTACGCCGGCTCCATCTCCGCCCATGATGTGGGGAAAGGTGTAGCTCACGCCGGGTAACCCGTCGACGACGAACAGGTCGAGACGATTGAGTGCCACGGCGCGCATCCGGACCAGGACGTCGCCCGGGTCGACCAGGGCTGGCGCTGGAAGATCGCGAACGGCGAGGTGATCGAGGCTGCCGAGCTGGGTGAGAGTGAGGGCTCTCATTCACGTCGTAAGCGTAAGAAGGACACACGTCCGCAGAGAAAAACCGGCGATGGATCGCTCGGACAACCAATCCAATCTGTGAACATCCGCGTGATCCGTGGCAAGTTGTTGCCGGATTTGAGAAGATTCCTCGCTCCGCTCGGAATGACAATCACCGGCATGGCAACTAGAAATGCGGATTGACAATTTGCTCGTTGAGCATCAGCGGAACCTGGAACACCGCGCCACCGGCCAGCGACTGGATGCTGAAGGTGAACTCGGCCCGGCCCCGGCGGGGATCGGTCACCCGCCCTGCGACAATGGCCAGCCGGTCGCCGGCGGCACTGATGGCGAACGAGGTAATCGCGGTGGGAGAAGTGGCCAGGACGATCGCCGGGGTGCCATCAGAAGGAACCCGTAGGATCTGGTAACCATTGCGCCTGACTTCAGCGGCATAGGCGAGGTCCCCGGAGGCAAGGAACCGGGGCGCCGCTTCGCGCTCGCGGGTCGCGCTCAGGTTGGTCTGGTTCCCGCCGTCAATATCCATCCGGTAAATCTCGTCGTTCCCATCACGGCCCGAGACGAACACGATAGTCCGCCCGTCCGGCGAGACTGCGGGGGCCGAGTTGCCGCCACCGGCGGTGGTCAGCGGGCGCAACCCGGTGCCGTCGGTAGCCATCGAGTAGATCTGGCTGCTGCCGCTCCGCGCGGAGGTGAAGACCAGGTGGCTGCCATCGGGGGTCCAGGCCGGATCGCCGTCCGCGCCGAGACCCGAGGTGATCCGCCGCAGGTTGGTGCCGTCGGGGTCCATGAGGTACAGATCGAAATCCCCGCCGCGATTGGAGCTGAACGCGATGGTGCCCCGGTCTGGGGATGGCACCGCCTGTACGTTCTGGAAACTGTCGGCCAGCAGAGGCACCACACGCGACGGGTCGCGCAGCGAGAGCTGGTAGATACCGAAGGTCGGCCCGCCGCGATTGGCGGAGAAGATGAGGTCTCCAGTCACCAGGATGACCGTGGTATCCGCCCGGCCCCAGCGGGTGGCGGCGACGATCGTCGCGCGGCCCAGGCCGGTGGCTTCGATCATCCCGTCGTTCCCCACCACCGCGACATTGATGTTGGAGGTTGACCATTGCAGGTCGTCCGCCGGGCCGATGGAGGCGCCATTGTCGTCAACCAGGTTCGCCTTGAGCGCGTTCCGCGTACCGAGCACCAGCGCCATGGCCTGGTGATCGATCGCGATCCCGCCAGGAATCACTTCCACCACCCAGGTGACGGGATCGAAGCCCCGGGCCCGCAGGGTCACGCTGGTGGTGCCGAGCCGGTGCGCGGTGATCTCGGCGTGAGCGGGATCAAAGCTCGCGATCGCCGTGTCGGCCACTTCCCACCAGAGGGCGGCCTCGGGAACCGGGGTGGAATCCGCGGCTTCGGCGCGCACCGTGAGGGCCCGGGTGCCGTGCAGCGGTACCCGGAGAACGCCCGCGCCGGGCTTGGGCGAAACGACCAGCGTCTGCACCGGCGGATGGACACGGACCGTAAGCCGCCGCTCCTGGAGGAAGCCGGAGACGATGATTTCCGTTTCTCCCGGGGCCAAGGCCTGCACGATGCCGGTGGGTCCCACCCGAACGATTTCCGGCGCCGCGGAGCGCCACTGGAGCCCGGTCCTGAGCTCGCGATTGGACTGGCCCGGCACCAGCGCGATCAGCGTGTCCAGGTCACCGGGCGCCAGGATCAGCCGTACCGGCACCACCGCGAAATCCGCGGCGACGATCTCGACCGGGGT
>JBDTTZ010000255.1:0-2677 GCA_040008015.1 Gemmatimonadota bacterium | reverse complement strand
CCGGAGGTTTGCGGCTGCTTCGGCTTCGCGGCGGAACCGCTTGACCAGGAGCTCGTGGGAGCCGAGGTCGCCGATCTTGTCGGGGCGGATCAGCTTGATCGCGGCCGACCGGGCCAGCATCCGGTGGGTGGCCTTGTACACCTCGCCCATGCCGCCCTGTCCCAGCAGCTCATTCAGCTGGTAGCTCCCCATTTCCCGCGCCTTGATCACCTGCTGTCCCAGGCGGCTGACGACCCGGTTGATCACCAACGCGACGCCGAGCAGGATGTAGTCGGGATAGTGCATCAGCAGCAGGGTGCCCGCGCCAAAGTCCCAGTTACCCCGGCCCCGCTGGATCAGCATGCCCACCGGATTCATGGAGACCGCAATGAAGCCCGCGATTCCCATTTTCCAGGGCGTGCTGGGCAGGATGGCGGCAAACATCAGGACCACCGCCCCGATCCAGCTGATCATGGGCTGGATCTCGGGGGTATTCGCCGGAATGTGGTTCCAGTGGATCAGGACCCCAATCCCTACCGCGGTCAGCACCATGTATCCGAGGCCGAGATTGAGAATGAACTCCGGGTCGCGGCCTTTCGTCCGCGCGAACAGGTAGAGGCCGAGAGACAGGATGACGACCGCCAGCCCGATCACATCGTCCACGTCCGGCCGGATCCAGTCCCGTACGCCGAGAGCCCGCATGGCCAGGTGATCGGCCACCACCGCGATGATCCAGAGCGACGCGCCGAGCAGCGCCATGAGGGCGACCCGGTGCGAGGCCTCCCGCAGCAGGTCCGGCGGCAGGGTGCGGCGCCGGCCGGAGGTCTCGCCGGTCGGCGTGACCCCGGGCTGGGGCTGGATCAGATCAGGATTGGGCATGACCCCGTTTCAACGCCGGAAGATGGTGATCGTGGTGTCCTCGAAGGTCTGCCGGTGTCCTCCGCCCGGAAGCTGGTGGGCCCGAGCATGCTCGACCGCCAGAATGCGGGAGAAACGATTGGCCCGCCAACTCTCCAGCACCCGCTCGAGCAACCGTGAAGTATAGGGGGGATCGGCGAACCCGATGTCGTAGCTGTCGGCCCCGAGAGCCGCGGCGAAGGGGATCGCGTCGCGTTTGAATATCCGGGTACGTTCCCGGAGCCTCAAGGCCGCGACATTGGCTCGGAGCGCATGGAGGCTGGCCGGCCGGAATTCGACGAAGTCGGCGCTCCGGGCGCCGCGGGAGATCGCCTCGAGGCCCAGGGCGCCGCTGCCGGCGAAGAGGTCGAGTATGCGGGCGTTGGGCAAGTCGGCCGCGAGCTGGGTCAGCAGGTAGTCGCGGACATGCTCGGCAGTGGGCCGGACCCGGGAGTCTTGCGGCGATGTGAGGTCACGGCCGGCGAACTTACCCGCGAGGATTCTCAGGAGGAGTCTTGGGTCCGGGGAGCGCCTGGTGCCTGAGTATCCAGCGACCGGCGATATCGAACACAGCCCTCGATGAACTGGGGCCACTCGGGCACCGTGGGAATCGGGTCGGTCTTTTCCGGCAGGAGACTCCACAGCGCTGGATGATGCCAGCAGAGTTCCTGGCCCGTGCTGTCCCGGTGGGCGCGAATGCCCTGACGAAGTTTGCTGATTTCCGCGAGCAGCTGTTCCCGATTCATCAGCTCCAAGTCCTCGTCCACGGCTCGTCTCCCCCCAAGGTCTCGCTTGTGCCCTCGGATATTGGTGGTCACTTCCAGTCCGGGCAACAGCTCCACGCGAAGAGCGCGAAGTACACGCGAATGTCGCGAAGAAATACCAATGATCAGTTGTTCTTCGCGGTCACCGCGCTACTTCGCGTCCTTCGCGAGGAGATCTTGCAGAGCTCAATCCGTCTTCAATTGATAGTGCAGCGCGCCTGATGGATACCGGGACACCTGCGTGGCCACCGCGTCGGCGGCCATAGAATCCCTTCCCTCCATTTCAATCTAATCCTCAATGCCCTAACATTGTCCCATGCCCATCACCTCCATCGTGATCTCCCTGCTGACCCTGGCCGCGCCGCGGGCCCTCTCGGGACCCTCCGATTTCCTTCTTGCCGCGTCGACACTGATCGAGCGAGTGGTCCCGGGCCAGGCCGCGTTCTTCGTGGTCGAGCGGATACCGGCCGAGAACGGCCTCGATGTCTTTGAGGTCGAAAACCGGGGAGACCGGATCGTGCTGCGCGGTTCCACCGGCGTTGCGGTCGCGTCGGCCCTCAACTGGTATCTGGAGCACCGGGCCGGGGTCACAGTCGCCATTCCGCTTCGCCCGGTCGTCCTCAGCTTACCACTTGCGCTCGTGCCTGAAAAGGTGCGCATCACGACGCCGTACCGTTACCGCTACTTCTTCAATTACTGCACCTTCTCTTACAGCATGGCGTGGTGGGATTGGGACCAGTGGCAACGGATGATCGACTGGATGGCGCTCAAGGGGATCAATCTTCCGCTGGCCGCCACCGGACAGGAAGGAACCTGGCGGCTCGTCCTGCGGGACCTGGGCTTCAGCGAAAAAATGATCGCCGATTTCCTGGTCGGCCCCGCCTACCTGCCCTGGGGCTGGATGGGCAACATCGACGGACTGGGCGGCCCGCTGCCGGGAAGCTGGATCGACAGTCACGTGGAGCTGGAACGCCGGATCCTGGCCCGGGAGCGCGAGCTGGGGATGACACCGGTGCTCCAGGGGTTCACCGGCCATG
>JBDTTZ010000254.1:0-2202 GCA_040008015.1 Gemmatimonadota bacterium | reverse complement strand
CGGCCAATTCCCGGGACCCTCCTGACCTGATGCTGCGCGCTTATATCCCGATTCTGCTGGTCATCGGCTTCGTCATTGCCAACGCGGTCATGATGATCGCGCTTTCGACCTTTCTGTCCAGCTACCGCCCCACGCCGGCCAAGAACGCCCCGTATGAGTCCGGCATGCCCGTCCTGGGCGACGCCCGGGAGCGGTTCTCGGTCAAGTTCTATCTGATCGCCATGCTGTTCATCATCTTCGACATCGAAACCGTCTTCATGATCCCCTGGGGAGTGGCCTTCCGCCAGATGGTCGGGATCCGGGGACTGCTGCTGGTCGAGATGGCGGTGTTTGTGGTGATCCTGGCCGTGGGGTATGTCTATGTCTGGAAACGAGGAGCCCTGCAATGGGAGTAGCGAAACCCGCCATAGGGCCGGACGCGGAAGCAACCCAGATCTCCGCCGCCTCGCCCAACTGGATCACCACCAAGATGGACTTCCTGGCCAATTGGTCCCGGGCCAACTCACTCTGGCCCATGCCGTTCGGCACGGCGTGCTGCGCCATCGAGTTCATGGCGACCGCGGCCAGCCGGTTCGACATCGCCCGTTTCGGCATGGAGCGGATGGCCTTTTCACCCCGGCAATCCGACGTGTTGATCTGTGCCGGCCGGTTGCCGTTCAAGCTGGCACCGGTGATCCGGAGGATCTGGGACCAGATGACCCAGCCCAAGTGGGCCATCTCGATGGGCGCCTGCGCCTCCTCCGGCGGGATCTTCGACAATTACGCGATGGTGCAGGGGATCGACACGATTATCCCGGTGGATGTGTACGTCCCGGGCTGCCCGCCCCGTCCCGAGGGGCTGATCTATGGCATCCTCCTGCTCCAGAAGAAGATCAAGGGCGAAAGCATCAGCGATTCCAGCCTTCGCGAGGAGCATCTGTTGAGTCCCGAGGGTCTCTTCCTGCCGCCGCAACGGATCGATGAGTTGAGCGAGCCCTTCGGAAACTCGATCGCGCAAACTCGTTCGTCATGACCGCCCCGAATCTGTCGGGCACGGAGCCCCGACCTACGAATCTGTCGGGCACGGAGGCCCGACCTACCCCGTCTCCCGTGGTGGCGGAGCTCCGCACCAAGTTCGGCCGTGCCATTGAGCGCAGCCTGGTGAGCTGCGGCGACACCATCGTCTACGTCGCGCGGGACGTCGCCCATGAAGTCCTCGCCTGGCTCAAGGAAACCCGGGAATTCAACTACCTCACCGACATTACCGCCGTGGAATACCGCGACGGCGAGCTGCCGCTCGAAGTGGTCTATCAGCTTCGGTCCCTGGCCCGGAAGGTGGATCTCCGGGTGAAGATCGCACTGGACAAGGCCCAGCCGTTGTCGGTGGATTCGGTCGTAGATATATGGAAAGGGGCCGACTGGCTGGAGCGGGAGGTGTACGACATGTTCGGTGTGGTCTTCAAGGGCCATCCCGACCTGCGCCGGATCCTCATGTGGGAGACCTACTCCGAGGGCTTCCCGCTCCGGAAGGATTTCCCGCTCCGCGGCCATTTCAGCCGGGCCGAGCAGACCCGCCAGGCTTTGGCGGGCAATCCCGAAGCGCACTACTCGCTGGAGGAGCTGTCGATCGCCGAGGCCTATGGTGAGCTGCCCCAGGACATGAAGGACCGGCTCGCGCGCAATCCGCGCAAAGGCGTCGAATGAGTACCCGCACGGTTGAGTTCGAGCTGGGGACCAGCGGTGTGGATCCCATGGGCCGGCCGATCCGGGTCCCCCTGGGCGTCGCCGCCGACGAGCCGGTGGATCACCTGGGCGGCGAGCACATGCTGGTCAACCTTGGCCCGCAGCATCCGGCGACCCACGGCGTGCTGCGCCTGGTGGTCGAGCTGGAAGGCGAAGTGGTCCGCCGGGTGATTCCCCACGTGGGCTATCTCCACTCCGGCTTCGAAAAGCTGGGTGAGTACCGGCAGTACAACCAGATCATTCCGCTCACCGATCGCACCGACTACCTGGCGCCGATGGCGAACAACGTATGCCTGGCGCTGGCGGCGGAGAAGCTGATGGGGATCGAGATCACCGAGCGTTGCCGGGTGCTCCGGGTGATCGCGTGCGAAATGAGCCGGATCATCTCCCACCTCGTGTGGCTGGGCACCACCGGCATTGACCTGGGCGCCTACACGCCGTTCCTCTGGTCCTTCCAGGAGCGGGAGCGGATCTACAACC
>JBDTTZ010000253.1:0-4828 GCA_040008015.1 Gemmatimonadota bacterium | reverse complement strand
CCCGCGAGGTGGCGGTAGGACAGGCGATAATCCAGGTCCCCCAGGTAGTCGCGGCAGACCCGCACCGGCACGCCGCTCGTCCGGGAGGCGTCCTTCGCCAGCTCATCCAGATTCGCAAGTCCCCAGGCCCGCGATTGCAGCAGCCGTTGATGTATCACTTGAACCTGCCCCATATCCGCATCACGGCGAGCGGCCCATACCGCAAACACGAAGGGCAAACTGGTCCATTGGCTCCACTCCCCGCCCAGGTCCACCTCTACCGGATAACGACCGGTAGCGGAGAGCATGAGCGCGGCATCTCCAATCACCAGCACCGCCTCATGAGGTAGTTTCTCAAGCCCCTCGAGATCCCCCGCCTCGGCGCGCACCGTGGCGAACTTCGGGACGATCTGCCAGCGATGGCGGCAGAGCAGCTCGAGCAGCAGCACCGAGGTGCGGGAAGACGCGGTGCGAAGGACGGTGCGCTCGTGCAGCTCCGCCAGCGGCCGCCTGGAGAACAGTTTCACGCTGTGCACCGGCCCATCGCAGGTAATCGCGATGTCGGGCAGCAGGTGATAGGCCGACGCGTTGCGGGCGTACTCGACCGCCGAGACGACGCTGACGTCCAGCTCGCCGGCCGCGAGAAGATCGTTCAACTCCGAGGCTGTGCCGGTCACCAGGTCGGCGGGGACTCGGACCCGGCCCCGGTCGATCGCTCCGTAGACCGGGAAGCAATTGATCCAGGGAATGCGACCCAAACGTAAGGGCGCATAGCCATGCGCCCCTACGTCGGCGCCTCGCCCGTCCCTCGGGATCGTCATGCGGCGTGCACCACGGGAAGGTTCTTGGTCGAGTACTCGGGTGTCGGCGGCAGGTCGTCAAAATTCTCCCGCACACTCTGGTACAAGCTGTCCCGCTCCACCGGACGCTTCCCCGCCCCCCGAATCAGGTCCACCAGAGCTGAATAGGGCATGTGCATCTCGGTGTGGGCACCGGCCTCGTGGTAAATCCGCTCGTAGACTACGGTGCCCTCGAGGTCATCACACCCGAAGCTCAGCGCCAGCTGGGAGAGGAACGGCGTCACCATCGGCCAGTGGGTCTTCACGTGGGGAATGTTGTCCAGAAAGAGCCGCCCGATGGCGATGTTCTTGAGATCCTCGTACGCCGTGGTTGCGGTACCGACCCGGCCCAGCTCTTCGCCCAGCTCGTTGTTATCGGGGTGATACGCCAGCGGGATGTAGGTCAGGAAGCCATGCGTGTCATCCTGGAGATCGCGCAGCATCGTGAGATGCTCGATCCGGTCGTCCGCCGTCTCCACATGGCCGTAGAGCATGGTGCAGTTGGTCGGAATCCCCAGGGTGTGGGCCACCCGGTGCACCCGGATCCACTCCTGGCCAGTGAGCTTCCGCTCGGCGATCGTGGCACGCACCGCGGTGCTGAACACCTCGGCGCCACCGCCGGGGAGGCTGGTGAGCCCGGCTTCTTTCATCCGGATCAGGACCTCTTCCTCGCTGATCTTCTCGATCCGGGCGAGGTGGGCGATCTCGACCGCGGTCAGCGCCTTGATGTGGACCCCAGGGTGCCGCTCCTTGAGCCCCCGGATCATATCGGTGTAATAGGAGAGCTTGAGCTTGGGGTGCAGCCCGCCCACGATATGGAATTCCCGGGTCGGAGCGCCGGTGGCTTGCTCCGCCTCGTGATAGACCTCTTCCAGCGTCCGGGTGTAGTTGCCTTCCTCCTTGGGCATTTTGGCAAAGGAGCAGAAGGTGCAGGTGTTCCGAAGCACGCAGACGTTGGTGGGATTGATGTGCTGATTGGCGGAGAAGAACACCCGGTCGCCATTGCTGCGCTGGTTGGCGAAATCCGCGATGCCGCCGAGGGAGAGGAGATCGGACGTGGCGTAGAGGGCGCGGGCGTCCGCGGCATCGAGCCGGCGGCTGGCGAGCACCTTTTCCGCCACAGGGCGGAGGGCCGAGTCCTGTATGGTGGCCGGGTCGAGGCCGGACATGCTGTCTCCCTTGGCGTGATGACCTAGGAGACAGGAATATAAGGGGTTAGGCGGACTTTTGACGAGTGTGGTTTTATGGTACGCGCCGCGCGAAAACGATGGTGGTAGTCCCGGGGTTCAGTCCAATTCTTAGTCCCAAGCCCTGAGACCTCCATGCGACACTACTACACCTACATTCTGACCAATGTGCATCATACCGTTCTCTACGTCGGGATGAGCAATAATCCCAAGCGAAGAGCCGACGAGCATTTCAAACCGGGGCATTATTGCTTCACGGCTCGGTTTCGAGTGAACAAGTTGGTGTACTACGAAGTCTTTGAGACCCCAATGGAGGCGATCAGAAGGGAGAAGCAGCTCAAGGCCGGGCCGAGAGCGCAGAAGTTGCGGCTTGTTGAAGGGATGAATCCGAGGTGGAACGACCTGTACGCCATACTGTGACCGGGCACCAGTCCGCCGAAGGCGCATTCACGTTTCCCTGCCCCGTCATTGCGAGCCTGCCGAAGGCAGGTGAAGCAATCTGGCGGTAGGCCCCTCTGGTGGTCAGCCGTCCATCGACATGGGGTAGATGCGCCTACGGCAGACGACTCAAGATATACCAATTTCTCTACGCAACTGGTCCAGATTGCTTCGCTCGCCTTCGGCTCGCTCGCAATGACGCGGTCGCCAAAATCCCAATGCTGCTTCGCAGGACGTTGCTGGTCGAGTCTGCCGAACTCGCAACAGCTGAACGTATCCGCCGCTCTGCCGCACGCCTACTCGATGGGCGTGACCTCCCGCCCGCAGAACCGGCACACCCTCGCCTTCTTCAGGATCTTCTCCGCGCAGAAAGGACACTCCCGCTCATCCCGCGGCTCGGCCAGCGCCGGCGCGGCCGACCCCTGCCCCACCCGCCGATCCTCCAGGTCCACGATCTGGGCCTGGACCTGGCGGCGAAACTCCATCGGTCCGGAGATGCGGGGAAACGATTCCTTGGTTCCGCCGGTGCCGGTGATGGTAATGGTCCCGAAATTCAACATGCGGCCCGGAATGGTCTGGTCCACCTGGATCGCCTCGACCTTGCTGAGCAGGGTCTCGCTCGAATCCCTCTGGATCAGGCCAACCTTGACGATCACCCGCTTGTTGGTGACGGCGTACTCGGAGGTCAGGTAGCGAACCAGTGGCGGGATAAATGTGAGCAGGCCAATGCCTGTCACGGCCAGCCCGATGATGTAGTTCTGGGTGAGAAGTACCATCAGGACCAGGCCGACCAGCGTGATGAATCCGGACCAGAAGAAAATGCTCCAGTGCAGGTGCGCCCGGTACATGACCTTCTCACCGGAGAGGAGATGCTGCTCGACATATCCCATGGGCGGGCTCCCGTGGTCGGCTGGCTACAGAGGAGGACTCACAGCACTGCGGTTCGACACGGACAGGGAGGGATTCGAACCCTCGATACCCTTGCGGGTACACCGGTTTTCGAGACCGGCTCCTTCAGCCACTCGGACACCTGTCCAGAGGGCGCAAAGTAATTCGGCGCAGTGGGTTAATCAATCAGCGCAGGGGCCGATCGGAGCCGGTGAACGCGAGACTCAGGGCCAGCCAGGCCGACCCCGCGACCAGACCGGCCACCACGTCGCTGGGATAGTGCACACCCAGGTAGACTCGGGAGAACGCCAGCAGGAAGGAAACCAGCCACGCCAGCACCAGCGCCGGAACTCGAAAACGCCGGAGCCCGGGTTCCGCGGTCAGCAGCGAGGCGGCGAAGACGAACAGGATCGGCGCCAGCATCGCGTGGCCGGAAGGAAAAGAATGCCACCCCGCCCCGCTCAGGCGCGGGATCCCCGACGGTCGTGACCGGTGGAATACCATCTTCAACACGGCGTACGCCGCCCAACCCCCCAGCCCCCAGAGGAAATACCGGATGCCGTCTCCCATCCGGTATCGCCGCCAGAGAATCGCCACGACCAGCAGCACGAACGGCAGCTCGAACCATGCGGTCCCCAGCCAGGTGACTCTCTGCATGAGTCCGGTCATGGCGGGCGACCTCCACTCCACGACCGATTTGACCCACTCGGTTTCGATCACCGTCAGCCATCGCGTGCTGGCAAGGACACCGAGAATGAAAAACCCGAAGCCGCCGGCTATCGCCCATGCGACCAGCCGGCGTTTCGGGGAAAACGCGGTCAGTTTGTTGTCTCGCTCGGTTGCCGCTCGATCCGCAGAGTCAGCGGCTGGGTCGGGTCCCCGGCGATACTGCGAATCTCATACACGCCGTCAGACCGCGGCCTCACGGTGTAGATGATGCTTCCCGAGGCACCCACACCGGGCACCAGCTCCTGCACCAGGGGAGCCTGCGCGCCGGGCTCCACCGGCTTGATTCCCAGCCGGAAGCCGGTGCCGCTCAGCTCGACCCGGTAAGTCGCGTTGCCTTCCAGCGGGATCCGGATGAATTCCCCCGCGGGCACCGTATACGTGTGGACCAGTGCCTGGTCCTTTTCGGGCCCCACGCCGGCCCCGGTCCCCGACTGCCGAGACGAAGACGAACACGCCACCGCGGCGGCCAGGGGAATAAGCAGGGTCCAGCGAGCGAATCTGTTTCTCATGACTATCTCCAGACTGAACGTGATGCAGGCTACACAAACAGGATGACGGTTTGGTTCCGCACACTATCTCAGACCTCCTCGTCACCGCGCCGGTCCCGGAAGAAGCGCTTGAGCAGCTCCCCACACTCCTCGGCGAGGATCCCGCTCAGGACTTCGGGCCGCCAGTTGAGCCGGGGATCCCGCAACAGATCGTAAACCGACCCGGCCATGCCCACCCGGTCATCACTGGCGCCAAACACCACCCGCCCAACCTTGGCCA
>JBDTTZ010000252.1:0-1904 GCA_040008015.1 Gemmatimonadota bacterium | reverse complement strand
CTCTTTCAACACCAGGACCCTTTAACACCTCGATCCTCATAGCAAATTCCAGCCAGAACAGACTCTCATCTGCTTCCTCGATCACCAACCCAATCTTTGAAATGAACTCCTTCCTTGATCTTGCCCGGCGAGCAGCTCGGTAGTTGGCCGCAACAGAGGTACCCGCCCGAAACAGCTGACTCGAAACGTGCCTACCCTCAAAAGTTAGAGGAATGCCGCGACAGATATAGGCCACGCTCTCAGCGAACGACATCGTGCGCTCCTTCATCTCAAGAGATCTGGCGCGTGAGCCATCGATCGGGGCTGGGAGCTGGTCCATCCACCAAGATCGGTACGACGGTTCGAAAATGCGTAACCATAAAATGGCGAGGCAGTTACAAATCATCGCCAGATTCCACCGGTCAGGCTTTTCAATCCTCCATCCTCCATCCTCCATCCTCAATTCATCCATGGCGCTAACCCAGGCAATCGACTAGTTTTCCGCCCCTCATTTCCCCCCTCCCGGAGCCCTGATTTGCCCCAAAGCATGACCGGATTCGGGGCCGCAGAGGACGCCGTGCTGGGGGGCCGGCTTCGGGTCGAGATCCGGACCGTCAACCACCGGTATTTCAACCTCTCGCTCAAGCTGCCTTTCGAGTTCGGGGCGCTGGAAGGGGAGTTTCGGGACAGGCTGCGCAAGGAGTTCGAGCGGGGCCACGTGACGGTAATGGTCCGCTGGGTAGCGGACCCGGCCAAGGTGGCGCTGCCCCGGGTCAATCTGGAGCAGGCGCGGGTAGTCCTGGGCCAGCTCCAGGCGCTGCAAGCGGAGCTGAAGCTCCCCGGCCAGGTGGATCTCGGCCTCCTGGTGCGGCAGCCCGACGTGCTGCAGCGGCCGGAAGAGGAATCGGTTCAGCTGGAATGGGGACCGATCGAGCCGGTGGTGATCAAGGCGGCGAGCGCCTGCAAGGCGATGCGGCAGCGCGAAGGCCAGGTGCTCAGCGCGGAGCTTGAGCACCGGCTGGATCTCCTCGAAGCGGCGGCCAAGCAGATCGCCGCCCAGGCCCCGTCGCGGGTATTGCGGGAGCGGGAGCGGCTGCGCCAGGCGGTGACGGACCTGATGAAAGGCACGGTGCCCGACGAGAACCGCCTGGCCCAGGAGATCGCCTTCATCGCCGACAAGCTGGACATCACCGAGGAGCTGGTACGGTTCCGGGCCCATGTGAGTGCCTGCCGGGCCGCGCTCTCCGGCACTCCGGCGGCGGGAAAACAGTTGGGATTCCTCGCCCAGGAGCTGGGCCGCGAGGTCAACACGATCGGCAGCAAGGCCAACGATGCGACGATCACCCAGCAGGTGATCCTCATGAAGGGCGAGCTGGAGAAGTTTCGCGAGCAGCTCGAAAATCTCGAATGACCCCGTTCCCGCTGGTCCTGTCGTCGCCTTCGGGAGGCGGCAAGTCCACCATCGCGCGGCAGCTGCTGGAGGCGCGGGACGACCTGGGATACTCGGTATCGGCGACCACCCGATCCCGCCGCGGCGACGAGGTGGAAGGGGCCGACTACTTCTTCCTGGGCCGGGAGGATTTCCAGCATCGAATTGAGGCGGGCGAGTTCGTCGAGTGGGCGGAATACGGCGGACAGTGCTACGGTACTCTCAAACGGGAGCTGGAGCGGCTTTTCCGGGAAGGCAAGAACGCGGTGCTGGACATCGACATCCAGGGCGCTCGGCAGCTGAAGCGGCACTATCCCGAGACCGTATCGGTGTTCATCCTGCCGCCCAGCGGGGCCGAGCTGGTGCAGCGGCTGAAAGGGAGGAAGACCGAGCCGCCGGAAGCCGTGCGACTGCGGCTGGAGCACGCGGTGGTGGAGCTGGATGCCGCCGGAGAGTATGACTACATCGTCGTCAACGACGACATCGTTTCGGCGGT
>JBDTTZ010000251.1:0-4804 GCA_040008015.1 Gemmatimonadota bacterium | reverse complement strand
CTGATTCAGCGGCGCCAGCCACCGGTCGTAGTCTTTCCGGCCGTGCGCTACCTGGTCGACACGACCCGGGAACACCAGCGCCGGCTCAAACTGCACAACTGGCTCCTGCTGTTGATCCGCACTCTGCTGATCGCCCTGCTGGTGCTCGCGGCCGCCGGACCCACCGCGCCCATTAAGAGTGCCGTGGGCCATTCTCCCGCCGCCATGGTCCTGATCCTGGACAACAGCTTGAGCAGCGGCGCGGTGGTCAACGGCACGTCCCGCCTCGCCACGTTCAAAATGGCGGCCCGCGAGATTCTCGACCGGGCCACGCCGGAGGATCACCTGTGGTTGATGCTCGGCGACGGCGTGCTGCGCGGCGGCGACCCCGGCGCGCTGAGGTTGCTGGTCGATAGCGCGACGCCATCCTTCACCCGGCTCGATCTGGGCCAGGCCCTGGCTCAGGCACAGGAGGTTCTCACTACTCAGCGGCTGCCCGGGGAAATGGTCCTGATCACGGACCTGCAGCGTACCGCGGTGACCCAGGTGTCGGTGCGGGTTCCCCTGCTGACCATTCGGCCCGAGGACGATCCCAGCGGCAACCTTGGTGTTGCCGGCATTGACGCCGGCCCTCAGCCCTGGTCGCAGGGTGGAGGGCGGGCCCTGGTCTCCGTGGTCGGCGACTCGAACCTGAGCCTCCCGCTGACAGTGCGCCTGGGTGAGCGGCCGCCCAGGCAGGCACTGGCCAGCGCGGGAGCCGCGATCCCCGTCACGCTGAACACCACGCTGGCGGGCTGGTGGCCGGTCGAGGCCGAGCTCGACCCGGATGAGTTGTTGGCGGACAACCGGCGGACCGGCGTGGTGCGAGTCGCGCCCGTGGCGCGGGTAAGCTGGGATTCCACCGAGCGGTTCATCGCCGCCGCGTGCCAGGTATTGGAGCGCAACGGCCGGATCTCCCGTGGCAATGAAGTGGCTATCGGGCGGATTACGCCGGGGCTCACGATCGTCGAGCCTCCGGAGGATCCCGCGCAGGTGGGCGCCGTCAACCGGGCGCTCGCGGCGCGCGGGGTGGGCTGGCAGTACGGGACGCTCGTGGCGGCGCCGGCCACGAGCGACAGCAACGCCCTGGTGGACCGGGAGCGGGTGGCGCGGCGCTATACCCTGGAGACCACGGAGAGTGGAAGGACCGGCGTGATCGCGACGGTCGGTGGTGCGCCATGGATCGTGCGCACCGGCAGCGCCGTGGTTCTTGGGAGTCGCCTCGATCCGGAGTGGACCGGGCTGCCGCTCTCCGCCAACTTTGTCCCCTTCATGGACGCGTTGCTCAACCGGATCGCGCGGGGAGAATTGACGCTAAGTGGCGGGAATCCGAACGAGCCGATCGCCTTGCCGGACCTGGTGACGGCCGTGCGCCAGGGAGCCCGCCAGTGGGTGGTCGAGGGCGGCGCTCCGTTCCGACCCAGCGACGCCGGCATCTATTTTCTGCTGGCGGGGCGGGACACCATCGGGGCCCTGGCGGTGAATTTCGATCCCCGGGAATCGGTGCTTGCCCGGGCCTCGGACGGTTCGGTGCGCGATCTTTGGCGCGGCGCCAGTTTCGCCTCGCCCGCGGCGGGACCGAAGCAGGCATTTTCGCTCGGCGTGCGGACCGACCTGCGGGGGCCGGCCCTGTGGATCGCTCTCGTGCTGGGACTCGCGGAAGTCGGGGTCGCGAGCGCCAGGCGGAAAGCTTCGTGACCCTGCAGCTCATCCTCGACGCGTTTGGCCGGGCAGCGGTGACCGGGGACCTTGAAGCGCGGTTACCCGGCCGGGGCGCCGGTCTCACAATCGGCGGACTCCCTGGTTCCAGCGGCGCGGTGCTGGCCGCATGGCTCGCGCACCGCTACCCCCAACGTTTGTTGACGATCTGCGCGCCGACCGCGTCCGAGGCGGAGCGGTGGTTGAGTGATCTTCGGGCGCTGACCGATTTGCCGGTGGCGTTGTATCCCCAGCGCGAAAGCCTCGGAGAAGACGAGCCGCACTACGAAATTGCCGGAGAGCGGGTAGAAACCCTCGAAGCATTGCTCTCGGGCCGGCTCCGGATCCTGGTGACCACCGCGCGAGCGACGGCCGAGCGGACCCTGGTGCCCTCGGGTCTTGCTGCGTTGCGGGTGGTGCTCCGCGCAGGAGAGCGGCGGCCCCTCCAGGCGGTGATCGAGTTGCTCGAAGCGATGGGCTATACCCGGGTTCCCACCGTCACCGAGGTGGCCGAATTCAGCGTTCGGGGCGGGATCATCGACGTGTACGGATTTGGAATGGCCGATGCCGCCCGCGCCGAGTGGTGGGGAGACGAGCTCAATTCGCTGTGGACGTTCGATCTCACCAACCAGCGGTCCCAGTCGCAGATCGATGAAGTCACCATCCTCCCCATTTCAGTTCCGGATCGACCCCGCCCGCAAGGTGCCGGCGGCGATGCGCCGGCTCCGCACCGCCAGACTCTCCTCGACCTGCTGCCCAGCGACACCCTCATCATCGAGGAGGCCACCGGTCCGGACCGCGATGAGGTGGAGCGGGCGTGGCGGGAAGCGGAGCACCATCTCGATGTCGCGCGACGCCTGGGCGAGGACGTTCCGAAGCGGGAGGACATTTTCGAGGCGCCCGATGCATGGCGGCGTCGGCTGGCCGGCTTTGGCCGGCTGCAGCTGGGCGAGGATCATCCCGACCTGCAGATGGGCCTGCTCCCGCCAGAGCGGATCGATCGGAACCTGAACCGGCTGCGGGCGGTGCTGGCGGGCGGCCCGACCAGCCTGATTCTCTGCGACAACGAAGGGCAGCTCGAGCGCATGGACGAGCTGCTGAACGAGGGCGGCGCCGGGCGGGTGGGTGCGACGCTGGTGGTCGGATCCCTCGACGGCGGATTCGTGCTGCCCGCGCTCCGGGTTCTCACCGACCACGAAATCTTCCGGCGCGCCCGCCGCCTGCGCCGTCCGCGCAGATACCGCCAGGCGGCGTCCTCGATGGCGACCGGCGCGCTCAGCCTGGGCGACTACGTGGTCCACCTCGATCATGGCATCGGGATCTATCGCGGTATCGGCACCGTCACCGTAGGGGGCGGCACCCTGGAAGTCGCGGTGGTGGAGTACGAAGGCGGCGACCGGCTCAATGTTCCGCTGTACCGGCTGGACCAGCTCGAGCGTTACCGCGCCTCAGGCGATGACGGCGACCGGCCGCCACCCAGGCTGCACCGGCTGGGAGGCACCAGCTGGCAGCGGGTCCGGGAGAAGACCCGGGAGGCCATCAAGCTGATGGCGACCGAGCTGCTCGATCTCTATGCCCGGCGCCAGGTCTCGGCCGGTTACCCGTTCCCTCCGGATACCCGCTGGCAGCGCGAGCTGGAGTCGAGCTTCCTCTACGAGGATACGCCGGACCAGGTCCGGGCCACCGAAGAGGTCAAGCGGGACATGGAGCAGCCCAAACCGATGGACCGCCTGCTGGTGGGAGACGTCGGGTACGGGAAGACCGAGATCGCGGTGCGGGCGGCATTCAAGGCGGTGCAGGGTGGCAAGCAGGTCGCCGTGCTGGTGCCGACCACGATTCTCGCCGAGCAGCACGGCAGGACGTTCATCGAACGGCTGGTGGACTACCCGGTGACCATCGAGGTGCTTTCCCGGTTCCGTACCGCCAAGGAACAGAAGGCCGCGCTCGTACGGCTCGCCAACGGCGAAATCGACATCATCATCGGCACTCACCGGCTGCTGTCCAAGGACGTGGTCTTCAAGGACCTGGGCCTGCTGGTGGTGGACGAAGAGCACCGCTTCGGGGTGAAGCACAAGGAGCGGCTCAAGGAGCTCAAGCTCTCGGTGGACGTGATGACCCTGACCGCCACGCCGATTCCCCGCACCCTGCACCTTTCGATCGCCGGTCTGCGCGATCTCACCCTGCTGGAGACCGCGCCCCGGGATCGCTCGCCGATCCTGACCTTTGTCGAGCCGTGGGACGATGCCCTGATCGAGGAGGCCCTGGCCCGGGAGTTGGACCGCGGGGGCCAGGCTTTCGTGGTGCACAACCGGATCGAGACCATCGAGACGATTGCCCAGCGGGTGCGAACCCTGGCGCCGCGGGCCCGGATCGGCGTGGCGCACGGCCAGATGCCGGCCGATGACCTGGAGCAGGTGATGCGGGGTTTCGTGGCCGGGGAAGTCGACATCCTGGTTTCCACCATGATCGTCGAATCGGGCCTGGATGTGCCGAACGCGAACACCATGATCGTCCATGATGCGCACCGGTTCGGGCTGGCCCAGCTGTATCAACTCCGGGGCCGGGTCGGCCGCAGCCATCGCCGCGCCTATTGCTACCTCCTGGTCCCGGACCAGATCGCGCCGGACGCCGAGGATCGTTTGAAGGTGCTCGAGCATCATACTGACCTGGGGGCCGGGTACCGGATCGCGCTCAAGGACCTGGAACTTCGGGGGGCCGGCAACCTGCTGGGGGCGGAGCAGTCGGGACATGCCCACGCGGTGGGGTTCGACCTCTACATGCGGTGGCTGGAAGAGACGGTGCAGAACCTCCGGGGCAAGGGCTTGGTGGAACATCCGGCGCCTCCCGATGTGGTGCTGGACCGGCCGGCCCAGCTGCCGGAGGACTACGTGGCGGATGACGAGGTCAAGCTCGACCTGTACCGCCGACTAGCGCGAGTATCCACGTCAGGCGAAATTGATGAGTTGCGATCTGAATTGCGCGAGCGGTTTGGGCCCCTCCCTGAGGAAGCCGAAAACCTCCTGCACATGAGCCGGCTCCGGGTGCTGGGCTCGGCCTTGGGGGTTCAGCATGTCCTGGTCCGGGGCGA
>JBDTTZ010000250.1:0-7068 GCA_040008015.1 Gemmatimonadota bacterium | reverse complement strand
TCGTACGTAGCGGAAGTCAAAGGCATCATCGCCACCGTCGCGCCCGGTCTCACCGTCATCGACGTCAGTCACGACATTCCTCCCGGCAACATCCAATCGGCGGCCCACGTGCTGGGCCGGGTGTGGCACCGCTTTCCCGGCGGCACCGTCCACCTGGTGGTGGTGGATCCCGGCGTGGGCGGCGAGCGCGCCGCGCTGGGTGTGGAGAGTGGCGGCCATTTCTTCGTGGGCCCCGACAACGGCGTGCTGACGCCGGCCTTCATCGGCGCCGCGGCGCGGGTGGTGGAGCTCCCGGTTCCCGAGGTCGCCGCGCCGACCTTTCATGGCCGCGATCTCTTCGGTCCCGCCGCCGCGCGACTGGCGAGTGGAACGCCGCTGGACCAAGTCGGCCGGCCCCTCCCGGGGCAGCCTGTCCGGCTGGTCGAACCGGTGCCGTGGTACCAGGGGAAATCGGTGATCGGTGAGGTGCTCTACGTGGACCGCTTCGGGAACATGGTGACCAACCTGACGGAAGACCTGGTGCCTCCCTACGCGGTGCTGGAAGTCGAGGGATTTATCATCGGCCCGGTCCGGCGCACCTTCGCCGATGTCCCGGCCGGCGAACCGCTGGCGTACATCGGTTCCGGAAACACCGTGGAGATTGCAGTACGGAACGGGTCCGCGGCCCGCCGCCTGGGCATCGGCGTCGGAGGGAAGGTCCGTGCCATCCTGGGCTGATCCTGACGCTTGACGCGGTCGCAATCTGGTGTAGAACTAGGTCCGCAGCATCCCCAACATCCCCAGGCCTAATCTCTCAGACGCAGGAGCTGGCTATGGTCACGCTGGTCGATCTCTGGATGCCCATCCTGGTGGCCGCGGTTGTCGTCTTCTTCGTGAGCGCAATCATCCACATGGTGTTGCGCTATCACCGGACCGATCTCGGGGGCCTCCCCAACGAGGACGCCGTGATGAAGGTGCTGGGAGCAGGCCTTGCTCCGGGGCAGTACGGCTTCCCCTGGTGCAGCGACATGAAGCAGATGCAGAGCGAGGAAATGCGGAAGAAATTCCAGGCGGGTCCGGTGGGGATCATCACCATCCGGCCGACTGGAGAAATTTCGATGGGGCCGTTGCTGGTGAAGTGGTTCTTCTACTGTATCCTGATCAGCATGCTCACGGGATACCTGGCGGAAGCGAGCCTGGATCGTACCGCGGTGTACATGGCGATCTTTCGGATCGCCGCGTCCGCCGCTTTCCTCGGCTATTCCGGCGCGGTCATATCGGGCGGTATCTGGCTGAGCCGGCCCTGGTCCACGGTCTTCAAGGATGTTGTTGACGGGGCGATTTACGCGGCGGCAACCGGGGCGGTGTTCGGCTGGCTCTGGCCGCGATAGCAGATGGCAGATGGCAGATGGTAGATCGCCGATAGCAGGGGAAGTTGTAGTCAGCTATCAGCCATCAGCTATCAGCTATTTAGTTCACCCAGATGATATTGATATCCCCGACGGTGCTGGTAATATCGATGATCAGGTGGCGGGTGCGGCTGTCGTAGCCGTCGGACACGTACTGTTCCCCCTGACGGGTGAACCCGGCTGGATTGAAGCTGGCCAGGAAGCGGCTCACCGTCAGTCGCACGCCCACCGATCGGGGCAGCCGGATGGTGAGACCGGCCATCGAGACCCTGGCGCTCACGTGCGCATCGATCGGCCAGGCTCCGGTCAGGTCCAGCGTTACGTCCCCAACGCCACCCTCAAATCCGATCTCGCGGCACCCGCTGTTGCCAAGCTTGAGCGCCTGGAACTCGGCGGCACCGGCATTCAGCTCCAACGACCGGCAGACCGCCTGGTTCGGGGTCGAGAACCGCAGCGTTGATTTACTGGCCGCCGTCCGAATTCTCGCCTCCGTAATTCGCAGCCCCCCCAGCTCCAGTCCCGCTTCCACCGCGCCGAGATTGGCGTCCAGCGCCAGGTCCGCGGTGGGACTGAGCTCGATCACCGCGTCCTGGGCCAGGTGCTCCCGGTTGCTGACCCGGAGCCCACCATCCCCGACGCTCTGAGTTCCCAGGACCACCTGGCGGGTGTCAGAGTCGAAGCGGCTGAGTGGTGCATAGCGGTCGGCATCGTAGCGGAGCCGCATGCTGTAGAGAGTTCCTGACGGGGCCGGCCGCACTGTGACCGTCCCGGCTGCGAAGTCGATCTTCGCGCTGAATTCCTTCTCACCGTGCTGCTGCCGGCTGACGCTGGTGGTGCGCATGGTCTGCGCGCCGGAAACGGCGGGGAGGAATGGAATGGCGGCGAAGGCCAGCAACAACCGGCGGGAAGGCACGAATGCCTCAGTGATCCTTGAGGGGACGAGGCGGCCGCTTGGCGGCGGGGACTCCAAACTGGGGTGTCGCCCAGAGGTATTCGTCGGTCAACGCTTCCGGGGGAATGATCCGGCCGGTAAACGCCTCGCGCACGCCGGCCCGGGAGAGCAGCGTCGCGCCGAAACCGGCAGTGATCAGGAGCCAGGTCACGACCAGCGCGGCGCCTTTCATCAAGGTTCCGGCCACCGGCACCCAGCCGAACATCACCCAGGCGGCCCAGAAGCCGAGCATCAGCAGCAGCCCCACGATGAGGTAACGATAGGAGTTCGGCATGCCACCGGTGACGCCCATGGCGAGGCGGCGCCGGGTGTAGCTTTCGCCCAGCGCGTGGGCCGCGGCCAGGCAACCACCGACCAGCCCGATGAACAGGAGGAGGAGGTAGGCCAGCACCGCGAACGGGATCAGCAGCACGCCGACGACGCTCAACAGGAGCCCGACCACCAACATGCCGAACGTCGGCAGCAGGAGCATTTCGGCGACCAGGCCGACCATGAACGACCGACCGAACGAATGGCTCACCGTGTCGGCCACGGTTTCGAGGTTCTGCCGCCCGAAGAGCACCAGGCCGAAGCCCAGGGCGACCAGGGTGAGGAACACCCCGCCCAGGCCCGCCGCGTTCCGGAGTACCAGCCGCAACCCGGAGATCGGTACCGCGGCGGCGGTGCTGAGCGCACCCGGCTCGGCCGGCGAGAGGGTGCGGATCTCTCCCCGAATGTCGCCGCCGGCATCCTGGATCATCCCCCCGAACGTCAGGACATCGCCGTTCACCACGCCTCCCGGATGCACGACGATGTTGCCGTCCAGAGTGACCAGGTTCCCGTTCAGCACGCCATACACGTTGGCATCGCCACGAAGCAGCAACAGGTTGCCGGTTATGGCCTCACCGGAACCGACCGTATAGTTGCCCAGCCAGGCCCGGCCGTTCGGCACGGTGATCCGGAGGTCGGCGGGGCTCAGGGCGGCGGCGCGGCGCAGGGCGGTTTCCAGCCGGGCGGGATCGCTCAGGTTGTCGAGACTGATGGTGAGCCCGCCCGGCTGGGCGGGAGGAATGGCCTGCGGCGAAGGAGTCTGGGATGGCACCGCGGTGATCGCGGCCAGGCGGGCGTGCATCCGGCCGGCGGCCGGTGCTTCCGCCTGGTCCAGCCCATCGGGTTCCCAGAGGTGGGCCAGGGCGACGAAATCCACGGTGGGCCGGCGGCTCGCCTCAAGCACCAGGTCCCGCCAGGAATCCTGGAGCGCGCCGCCCGGACGATAGTGACCTACCCGCTTCTCGTTGATCAGCACGTCGCCATGGGTCAGCGCGATGGCCATGACCTGGGGCGCGCTCTGGGCGCTGGCATCGGGTAGCGCGGCCAGGGTAAAACTCAGTCCCATGCGATCGGCGGCGATGCTGGTCTGGTGATCCACCACCAGGATCTGGCGATGATCGGAATTGAGGAGACTGCGAAGGTAGGCAAACGATTGATCAAGCAGGTCGCTGGGGCCCGGGATCGCCCGCGCCGGCAAGGTGACCGACAGGAGCAGGCCGGCCAGGGTGAACCCTAGCCGTGCAGGACCGGACCGGTTCCGAAGGAAGTGGCGATCAGGCATTGGCGCGCACCAGACCGGGGGCGGGAGCTTTGAGAAGACGCCGAAGCGTCAGCACGCCGGTAAGATACGCGAGAGAGAGGGAGCCGGAAACCAGCGCCAGTCGCTCCGGCGACCCGACGAAGGAGCGGACGCTGGAGTACCACGGTTGTTCGAAGAGATTGGAAGCGAGTCCTCGAAGGGTGACCCAGAGCGCCTGGCCCGCCTGGCTGGTGAGCCAGTGGCCGGCAGCGGTCATGGTATCCTGGTGATGGAGACTCCAGGCGACGCTTGCCCCCATCGAGCCGACGACCGCGAGCGCCAACCCCGCGGCCAGCGCCAGCGAGCGTTTCGATGCGAAGATCCGGTCGCGGGCGCGCTGCCACCGAGGCGCGGCAAGGGCCGGCACCGGGCCAGGGCGGAACGCGATCATCACCCGGTCGGCGAAGCCGGTTGCCGGGTTGAACAGCGGCAATGCCGCCAGCCGGGCGGCGAGCTGTTGCTCGGCCCGGGCAAATTCGCGGCACGGATCGCACTGTGCGAGGTGACGAAGCTTGACGACCTCCAGGTGTCCTTCCAGGAAGGCGTCGAGATCTTCAAAGCTCAGGTGCAGGGATTCACTGGTCATGACTGCTCCTCTTACGGGACGGGTAGCAGAGAGGTTTCATTCGCGGAGGTCTTCCAGGGCCATGCGTAACTCGTTGCGGGCTCTGTGGATATAAGTCTTCACCGTGCCGAGCGGGAGACTCAGCATTTCGGCGATTTCTTCATAGGGGCGGCCTTCGACATGACGGAGCAGAATGCAGGCGCGGTATTCCGGGCGGAGTTTGGCGATGGCGACTTCAATGGCGCCTCCCAGCTCGCGCGCTTCCAGCTCGTCCAGCGGGGTTTCCTTGTGGTCGCTGATCTGGAGGGCCGTCGCTTCGACCGCGTCGGCGGTCTCCGCGTTGGGGGAGCCGTCGAGGGAGAGGGTGTTCAGTTCCCGTCGGCGGAGCTGATCGATCGCCGCGTTATTGGCGATCTTGAAGATCCAGGAGGAGAACTTGAATTCGGGGCGGTAGGACTCGATGGCGTTCAGCGCCTTGACGAAGGTCTCCTGGGCAAGATCCTCGGCCAATTCGCGGTCCCGCACCATCCGGTAGATCAGGCTGAAGACCGGCCGCTCGTACCGGCGGATCAGCTCGCGGTAGGCGGCGTCCCGGCCGGCGCGGGCCAGGACCACCACCTCCTGATCGGTCGCGGTGGCGAGATCGGAGCGGGGTTCAGCCACGCGCGTCTATCCAGCTTGCGGAGGCAGTAATGGCCCGGCTACATTCGCCGCCGATGCCGTCCTCGGAGAGCGGAGTTGCAGTCGGTGGCGCCGCGAAACGCGCGTACGTCCGGGGTATCTTCACGGCCATCGCTCCCCGTTACGATCTGCTGAACCATCTCCTGAGCCTCAATGTAGACCGGCGCTGGCGCCGGCAGGCGGTGCGCCTGCTCGGCTGGGACCGGGCACCCGAAGGACTCTATCTCGATCTCTGCGCCGGCACGCTCGACCTGGCTGCCACCCTCGGGTCGGCCCCCGGCTTTCGGGGCCGGGTGGTCGGGCTGGACTTCGTCCGGCCGATGCTGGAGCTGGGTCGCCACAAGTCCGCCGCAGTGGTACCGCTCAACGCCGACGCGCTCGAACTCCCATTCGGGGACCAGGTGTTCGACGGCGCCACGGTCGGCTTCGGCGTCCGCAACCTCGCCGACCTGGACCAGGGACTTCGCGAAGCCATGCGAGTGCTCAAACCCGGCGCGCGGCTGGTGATTCTCGAGTTCACGACGCCGAAGTGGCAACCGCTCCGGGGGCTCTATCTCTTCTATTTCCGCCGCATGCTCCCGTTGATCGGCCGCCTGGTGTCGAAACATAGGAGTGCCTACTCCTACTTGCCAGAGTCGGTGCTGAGCTTTCCTGAACCGGACGCCCTCGTGGCGCGCATGAACACAGCCGGCTTCACCGACGTCCGCTACCAGCGGCTCTTCGGCGGGGTCTGCGCGCTGCACCTGGGCACCCGCGCGTGATGGCCGCGGCGGGATCGGAAGGCCAGGTCGTTTCGGGCAGCTCGGTGCTGGCCCGGTACCTCAACTTCGTCAAGCTTCCGCACACCCTCTTCGCGCTGCCGTTCGCCCTCCTGGGCGTGCTCGCCGCCTCGTTTCAGGCCAGGGTGACGCCACGGACGGCGGCCCTGGTCATCGTGGCGTTCACCGCCGCGCGCTGGGTCGCGATGGGGTTCAATAGAATCGCCGACCGCCGCTTCGACGTGATGAATCCCCGCACCCAGGACCGGGAGCTGCCCCGGGGAAGGCTCACGCTGACCCAGGCCTGGATCTCGGTGGCAGTAGCGGCGGTGCTGTTCGTGGGCGCCGCGGGGTTGCTGAACCGCGTGTGCCTGGCGCTGAGTCCTGTCGCCCTGGTCTGGGTCATGACCTACAGCCTGACCAAGCGCTTCACCTCGTGGCCTCACCTGTGGCTGGGGCTGAGCCTCGCTATCGCGCCGGTGGGCGGGTATCTCGCGGTGCGCGGAGCCTGGAGCACGCCATGGTGGGTCCTCATCGCCATCACCGTGGCGGTGGCCACCTGGGTGTCCGGGTTCGACATTTTCTACGCCTTGCCGGATGAAGCCTTCGACCGCGACGCCGGGTTGCGGAGCGCGGTCGTGAGGCTCGGCGTGGCGCGAAGCATCCTGCTGGCGAAACTGCTGCACGGTCTCACCATCCCGGCACTGGTCCTGTTCGGCTACGGCGCGGGATTCGGGTGGGTGTACTATGCCGGGGTCGCGGTCGCGGCGGGCATACTTATCTGGGAGCACCAGCTGGTGAAGCCGAATGATCTTTCGAAATTGAATGCCGCGTTCTTCACGATGAATGCAGTCATGTCGATAACTGTCTTCTGCTTTGCGCTCATTGACCGCGTTGTATCGTGAGTGACAGTCCCGCAAGGTACCGCGTTGCGAGCTCTGCCAAATCCCCTCGCGAAGCGCGCGAAGTACAAGCGAAGGCCACGAAGAAAAGCAATAAGGATCAATGACCTATCCGTTTCCCGATCTCCAGTCTTTCATGTCCCACCTCGAGCGGGCGGGGCAGCTGAAGCGGATCACCGTCCCGGTGGATCCGAAGCTGGAGGTGTCGGAGAT
>JBDTTZ010000249.1:0-3877 GCA_040008015.1 Gemmatimonadota bacterium | reverse complement strand
CCCGCCCGCACGAAAAATCCGTCGATCGCCTGCTTCGCCTTGTATTTCTGGTCCCTGGTGGTCGGAAGGAAGAGCATCTGGCGAATGGTGTTCTGCAGCGAATAGTCGGTCGCGTTCTCCGCCGTCTTGGCCCAGCGGACGGCCGCCAGGACCGGGTAGAACGCGAGGAAGCCGTAGCCGCCCAGGGCGATGATGGGGAGAATCAGCACCGCGTATTGGAGCCCGATGTACTTGACGATCCGCGACACCAGGAACAGCTGGATCACCAGCGCGGCAAGGTTGACGATTCCAGTGTAGCTGGCGTAGAACTGCCCGATGAAGACCTTCTCGGCCGATGAACCGGCCGCCATGCCCGCAGCGTGGGCCGCGTTGGTCACCGTCCGGCTCACGATATACTCACCCAGGCTGTTGACCCAGTTGAGCACCAGCACCATGCAGGCGATGAGCAGCAGGTAGCGGTGGCGGAAGACCAGTTGGAACGCCCCCTCCTTCTGCCCCGGCTGGTTTCCCGCGGCCCGCATCTCGGCTGTCGTCGCGACCCCCATCTCGGCCGTCGTCGCCGCGGGCATCTCGGCGGTGGTGTCGGGCGCCGGCAGGTGGCCCTCCCGCCGCGCCCGCTCCCGGGCATCGACCAGGTTGGTGAGAACCAGGCTGACGATGAGAACCCCCGACGCTACCAGCATCAGCTGGTACACCCCGATCGGACCGATCAGCCACCCCGCGATGAGGCTGCCGGCTACCGCACCCGCCGAGGCGCCGAAACCCACGATGGGAAACAGCCGCTTGCCCTCGTCGGTCGTGTAGATGTCGTTGGCGAAGGCCCAGAACTGGGCGATGATCATCAGGCTGAAGACGCCGACCCAGAGATAGAACGGAATCCCCAGCGGCACGTTGAGCCGGGCCAGCACGTAGAACGCCGGGAGACACAGGGCGAAGCCCAGCGTGACCCAGTTGATGAGCTTCTTGCGGGGAACCCGGCTCGCCAGGGTGCCGTACAATGGCACCAGCACCAGCAGCAGGACGGCCTGGCCGGCGGCGGAATAGCTCTTCACTTCGGCGCCTCCGCCCGCCAGGATCAACGGCTCCCGCACCACCTTGAGCATCAGGTAGGACGTAAGGATGAGGAACACGTTGCTCATGAGGAGCAACGCGGAGACGCCCTCCCCTTCACGGACATCGGCAAAAAGCCGGAGGAAGCGGTCGAGTGGGTTAGGGGTCATGACGTGGTGAGATCGCCGGTGGGCATGCTTGGGTCGGGCTAACATAACATCTTTCAGACTGATCCCGCACGGGCTATGATACGAGCCTCCCGGTACACCCTCGGCGAGAGACCATGACCCTACGTCCCGTGACTGATCGCGTCCGCCGCTTCGGCCTGGCCATCCTGCTGGCCATCGGAACCCTGGTGCCCGGATCCCTTTCCGCCCAGGCCGACAGCGGGCAGTGGGTGCTCATCGCGCCCAATCCGAAGTACGATGCCGGCGCGATTCGCCGCTTGCTGTTCGGCGGCGACTACCGTGATCTCTGGACGGTACCGACCAAGGTCCCGGTCCTCGACCTGGGCACCTATGCCGGCGGCCTGACACCTGTGAAGGTGGGCGGCGGACAGCAGACCAAGTCGCTGCGCTTCTCTTCGGCTGATGGCCGCGAGTTCAATTTCCGCTCGGTGGACAAGGACCCTTCGGCCATACTGCCCGAGGACCTCAAGGGCACCATCGCCGACGACATCCTCCAGGACCAGATCAGTTCCGCCCTGCCCGCGGGGCCGCTGGTCGTCGACCCGTTGCTCACCGCGGCCGGCGTTATCCACGCGTCTCCGAGAATGTTCGTCATGCCGGACGACCCCCGCCTGGGCGAGTTTCGCTCCGTCTTCGCCGGCATGCTGGGCATGCTGGAAGAGAATCCCAACGAGGGGCTGCCCCTCCAGATCCCCGGCCTCGAGCACGCCAGCAAGATCATCGGCATGGACAAGCTGCTCGACCGGCTGGAAGCGGACGGCCGCGAGCACATCGATACCCTGGCGTATCTTCGCGCCCGGCTGATGGACGTTTTCTTCGGCGACTGGGATCGCCATCGCGGCCAGTGGAAATGGGCGCGCCTGGGTCCCGACGATCCGGCGACGCCCTGGGTCCCGGTGCCCGAGGACCGGGACCAGGCGTTCATTCGCTACGATGGATTCCTGCTCTCCGTCGGCCGCCATACCTACCCCCAGCTGGTCAACTTCGGCTACAACTACGCCCGGATCCGGGGCGCCACCTACAACGGCCGCGAGCTCGACCGGCGGCTGCTGGAATCGGTCGACCGCCCCGCGTGGGACTCCATCGCCAGCGATCTGCAGCGCCAGATCTCCGACCTGGTCATCGATTCCGCGGTCCGGCGGCTGCCGATCCAGGAATTCCGGCTGGTCGGGGATCGGCTATCGAAGTGGCTGCGGCACCGGCGGGACAAGCTGCGGAGATTGGCGGAGACTTACTACGAGTATCTCGCCGAGGACGCCGAATTGCACGGCACTGACGAGTCGGACCGGGTTACCATTACCCGGCAGCCCGGCCCGCGCGGCGAGGTGACGGTGTTGCTGGAATCGCATGGAGACAGCGGCATGATCCGCCAGGCCCAGCGGACCTTCCGATCCTCGGATACTCACGAGTTACGGATCTACCTCCACGGCGGCGATGACAGCGTGCAGGTGGCCGGCGCTGGTTCGGGGAAGATCAATCTGCGAATCATCGGAGGGAACGGCCAGGATGCGGTGTTCAACAACTCCACGGCCGGCAACATCAGGCTGTACGACTCCGGCGATCACTCGGTGATCCAGGGTCGCGGTGTCCGGCTCAATCGCAAGCCCTACACCTGGCCCGATACTACGACCAAGGTTCCCCCGATCGACTGGGGCGGCTACGTGAACCCGCTGCTCTGGGCGTCGGGTGGTCCCGATGTCGGGGTCTTCGTTGGCGCGGGCGTCATCCGGCGGCGCTACGGCTTCCGCAAGGATCCCTACGCGTCGCAGCAGCTGGTGCGCGCCGGCTATGCCACTGGCGCGAATACCTACCGCGCCGAGTATCGCGGATTATGGCATCGCGAAAATTCCAGGGGACAGACCAACCTGTTGATCCGCGCTTCGGGAATCGAGGTCCTGCGATTTCATGGGTTCGGCAATGAAAGCTCAAACGGCGGTGGCGACAGGTTCTACAAGGCGGAGTCGAATCAATACCTGGTCGAGCCTTCGCTGACCCGGCACTTCGGCCACAAGCTGGCGATCACGGTGGGCCCCCGGGTCCAGTTCACCAACCAGGAGGACAACGTCGGCCGCTTCATCGCGACGCTGACGAACCTCTACGGAGCGGGCGAATTCGGCGAGGTGGGCACGCGCGGTAGCATCACGCTGGACACGCGCGACGTCGCGGGTGCCGCGCGGCGCGGAGTCTTGATCAACGTCGAAGGCACGGTCTATCCGGGGATCTGGGACGTTGAGACCTCGTTCGGCAAGGTCGCCGGCCAGGCTTCTACATACCTGAGTGCCAGCGCGGCGACCCTTGCCCTCCGGGCCGGCGGCGAAAAGGTGTTCGGCAAGTTCCCCTGGTTTGAGTCGGCATTCCTCGGCGGGAGCAGCACGGTGCGAGGCTGGCATGAGCAGCGCTTCGCCGGCGACGCCTCGGCCTACGGCAACGCCGAGCTCCGGATCCACCTCGGACGGATGGGAATCGTCGTCCCGACTGACGTCGGTGTCTTCGGGGTCGCCGACGCGGGGCGGGTGTTCTTGAAAGGAGAGGATTCCAACGAGATTCACACCGGTTTCGGCGGCGGGCTCTCGCTGGGGTTCCTGAGCCGGGCCAATACCGTCACGATTGCGGTAATCAAGAGCGAGGAGAAAACCGGG